>JARGOW010000563.1 GCA_029212955.1 Planctomycetota bacterium
CTTATTGAATGGGAAAGCGGTCCGGGCGCGCTTGGAACTTGTCTCCGAGACAGATTTGCGCCGGCCCCCTATAGTGGGTGCATGATTTCCACGCTTGCCCTGTCCCTTGCACTATTCGTTCCCCAGTGGGCCCCCGGAGATCCCGAGCCCGGGCCGAGCGCGGATGAAACATTGGGGCTCGAGTGGGTCAATCGATTTCGGGCCGATCCTGCGGGTGAGGGGGCTTTGCTCATGGAGAGGGAGTTTCCGCGGGAGGCTTTCCCCGGTTTTGATCGGGAGATGTATCTGGCCGAGATTGCATTGCTTAAGCCGGTTCCGCCGGTCTTTTTCAACCCGCGGTTGATCGCGGCGGCGCGCAACCACGCTTCGTACACGGTTCTGAATTCGGCCAACCAGGAATTTGGTCACAAGGAAATCGAAGGGCATGCGGGCTTCACCGGGGAATGGCCCCACCAGCGTGCCGAGGCCGTCGGATACGAAGGGCGCGTGGGCGAAAGCGCGGTCGCCTATTGCCGCGGCGGCATCTACGGCAACCACTGGGGCAACATCGTGGATGACGGTCCCGGAGGCAAAGGCGGCATGCAGCCCGGCCGCGGCCACCGGGCCTTGACCATCGATGCACGCTACCGGGAATTCGGCATGGGAAATGTGATCCGCGAGGACGGCCGCCAGGACATTGCCCAAGTGTACGGCGAGGGTTCCGGCGGCCGACTGATCGGCGGCGTGGCCTACCTGGACCTGGATGGCGATGGGTTCTATGACGTGGGTGAAGGGCTGGGCGGCGTTCACATCTCTCCAGGAACCGTACGTGGGGATCCTTTCAGGCAGAGTACCTTCACATGGAGCAGCGGCGCATACGTTTTCAAGGCAGGTTCAAGCAAAGCGCTGAATCTGCGCGCCACCCTTTACGATTTAGAGTTCAAAGGAAAGGCTCCCGCAGGAGAGGCAAATCACAAATTCGACATCGAGATGCGCCAGGCTATTCTCGACCACTGGTCCAAGCTCCTTACCAAGCAGAATGCCAAACTGGCGAAGACCCCCAAACGCGCCGCCGAGAATTTGGCCTTCTGGACCCACCGGGTTCCCCAATTGCAACCACCTTCCCCCCTGCCACAGGATGTCCTTGATCTCCGAAAACGGTGGCAAGCCACATCCAAAGCCGCACTGGACAAACTGGCCAAAGGCGAACCCTGCCCGGAGGAACTCCGTGACCTGGCCAATCTCCATCGGGGCTCGCTTATGGGCGACTGGTACGGGGATGCAGACCGCCTTTCCAACCTGGTAAAACGAATGCGGCAACTGGAGCAATCCAACGGTAGCGCTTCAACCAAAAAGCGGAAAGGCAGGAGACTGATCGTGGAGGTCTTTGACTTCCAAGAGACAACCCAGCATCCCGATCTCCGGGAATCTAGCGGTTGGCGACTCGCACTTCATTCGGCTTTGACCGAGACCCAAGCTCGCAGATAGTAAAAAACCAAGCAGAGCAAGGGCCCATTTGGACAACGCATTCCGCCTGTGAAAGGGCAAGGTTGCCGAATGGAATGCCTCCATCCGCACCAAGACGCCCCATGCCCACCTACAGCCCCTGGTCCCGGATATCCATCCGGTACAGCACGCAGTCGATGGCGCCGTTGCGCAATTTGGTTTGACGTCCGACGCCGAGTTCCAGGGCGTCGATCCACTCCGGCTGGGTCAGCATAGTGAGTGTGCAGCCGGCGCCGTGTTCGCGCAGGCATTCGGCGAATTGGCTGTAGAGGGGTTCCATGTCCTCGTCCTCGGCCACACGGATGCCGTAGGGCGGGTTGGTGATGATGTGCGCGTTCCAACCCGGGTTTGGGGCGAATTCGCGGGCATCATCCACACTCAGCTCGATTTGGCCTCCGAAACCGGCGGCGTCCACGTTGGCCTGGGCCTGGCGCAGGTGGCCCGCGCTCTTGTCGTGGCCGATGATGCGGCGCTTGCCCAGGGGTTTCTCTCCCGCCTTGGCCTCGGCCAGCATCTTGTTGAAAACCTTGGGCACGTAACCCGGCCAGTTTTGAAATCCGAAATTGGAGCGATAGCGGCCGGGTGCCATGTTGCATGCGAACATGGCGGCCTCGATCAGCAGGGTGCCCGATCCGCAGAAGGGATCGATCATGGGTGCCTTACCGTTCCATTGGCTGGAGAGCACCATGCCTGCGGCCAGGGTCTCGGCCAAGGGCGCGCGGCCGTTCTCCACCCTATAGCCACGCTTGCGCAGGCCCGAGCCGGAGGAATCCAGGGACAGGGTCACCCGGTTGCGGAACAGGTGAGCAGGTCGGCTTCCTCACCCACCACCTCGGGACGCGGCATGCCGCGCTCGGTGACGCGGTCGACCACAGCGTCCTTGATGCGTTGCTCCACGAAGCGTGAATGGTCGAGCTCGGAGTCCTTGGTCTGGGCGTCCACTCGCACGGTGCCACCCTTCTTGAGATACAGCTCCCAGGGCAAATCCTTTACGCCCCGGTACAACGGATCGGACCCATGGGCCTCGAAGCGCGCCAGTCGCTTGAGCACGCGACCCGCCGTGCGCAGCCAGAGGTTGGCCTTCATCATGTCCTTGTCCGTTCCGTCGAATCGAACCCCACCCACCTGACGCTCCACCTTGGCAAAACGCAGGTCAGCAATCTCCTGATGAAGGATCGGCTCCAGGCCAGGAGCACAGGTCGCGAAGAAAGTGGATCGAGTTTGGTTGGACATGGCGATGACGAATCACCCGCGCAAGGAGGCCCTTCCTCCCCCACGGGGGCGGCATTTCACCAGGATCGGGCTCCCGGAGGCCGGAAACTTGGAGAAAACCCATTCCCCGCGGGCCCAAAGCCCCAATCCCGTGCCCCATTATTGAAACGTCAGCGAAACCGCATTGGTCATGTTCGAAGTGCTGCCCGGGTTCTGGTCCCGGTACCAAACCTGGAAGT
>JARGOW010000564.1 GCA_029212955.1 Planctomycetota bacterium
GGCAACTTGTTCCAGCGCGTCGCCGCCCAAACCCTGGGCGATTCGACGCTCCACAGCCTCCTGGAGGAAGCGCGTTCCGATGCGGCATGGTGCGCATTGGCCACAGCTTTCGATGGCGAAAAAGCGCAGTTGTTCCAGGGCTGCATCGCGCAGGTTGACCGTGTCGTTGAGCACCACAACCCCTGCGGAACCCAGCATGGATTCGGCCTTGGCGAGGGAGCCATAGTCCAAGGGGAGAGAGGATTGATCGGCGGGCAAGAAGCCCGAGCTGGCCCCCCCCGGACTGAAGGCCTTGAGGGTTCCAACCATGCCGCCGGCAGCCTCGATGAGCTCATCCAAAGTGGCGCCCAGGGGAAGCTCAAATGTGCCCGGTTCTTGAACGTGGCCGCTGACGCAGTACAGTTTCGTACCCGCTTCCTCGCGGCCCAAGTCCCGGAACCAATCCCCGCCATTTTGGACAATAGAGGGCACGCAAGCGATTGTTTCCACGTTGTGGATCAGCGTCGGTTTGCCCCACAATCCGAATTGGGTGGGGAACGGAGGTTTCAAGCGGGGCATACCGCGCTTGCCCTCCAGGGCCTCGAGCAGGGCCGTTTCCTCGCCACAAATGTAGGCGCCTTGGCCCGCGTGCAAGTGGAATTTGAGATGCGCGAAGCGACCTTGCTCGTTAAAGGAATCCAAGGCCATTTCGACGGCGCGCCAGGGCAATTCGAATTCGCCCCGCAGGTATAGCCAGATGTCCGTGGCTCCGATGGCGTCGGCTGCGATGGCCAGCCCTTCCAGTACGCGGTCCGGTCGGCGCAAAAGGACTTCGCGATCCTTGAAGGTTCCCGGTTCGCCCTCGTCGGCGTTGAGCACCACGTGCCGCGTGGGATTGGATTCGCCGCGGACGGCGGACCATTTAATGTGGGCTGGGAAGCCGGCGCCCCCACGGCCTTGCAGGCCCGATGTTTGGATCGCTTCGATCAAGCGGTCCGGGCCCATGGTCTGGGCCTGCTGCCATGCGTCGCCGCTAAAGTCGGGTTCGCCCAGCAGGTCGATCGACAAGGGGGTTTGGGGGCTTGCAGCGGGGCCCGCGTGGCCGCGCCAAGCGAGCTCCTCCCCGTGACCGGGTGCATGGGAGCTGTGCAGGGCTTTCCAGTCGCCCTTGGCCCGATCGACATCGGCGAGGGAAACCGCGGGGAGCACACGCCGGTCTCGCAGCACGGCGGGGGCGGCATCGCACGCGGCCAAGCATGAGCAGGCCTTGGCTGGCAAACCCGCGGCTTGGGCGTGGTCGAGCAGGTCTTGGGCCCCCATGATCTTGCAGGAGAGTCCCGTGCAGACGCGCACGTGGGTGTCCGGGTCGGCGAGCAGGTGAAAGAAACTGCTAGAGCCGTAAACGTGGGCCTCCGCCAGACCGAGCTCCTCGGCGACTTTGGCGGAAACGCCCGGGTTCAAGCCGCCGGCTTGGGCGACTTGGTCGGGCACGTGGGAGCGCGGGGGGGAGGAATCCATGCCGTGAGGATAGCGGCTAGACCCCCAAAGGCGGTAGGGGGAGCGGGGCTTGCCCGGGATGGAAGCCGGGTCAGGAGGGCCGGGGTCTCGAATTGGGCGGGCAGTGAAATTTTTTTTGGTTGGCTTCTGGGGGCGGAATCCGGGCTCGGTGGGCCAGAGTTCCCCCGGGCATTTGGCCGGGGGGGTGGTGTGGGTTGGCCCGGCCGGGGTGTGCGGTTGCGCTCGAATCCCAAATGGGGCGCCACTACCGGGCGATCCAGGGGGGGCAAAGCGATGGCATGGTTTTTGCGATCTTTTCCGGTGACCCATCCGGCGCCGGTGGGGTAACCATTAAGTTGGACCCGACTCGGCCTCCAGCTTCCAGGTGAATTGCCCTCGCGATCACCAGAGAAGCTGCCCCCTCGCTTGACCTAGGGGGGGGAAGGCCGGACAATAACCAAACGCGTACCCCCCCAGAATCGTCAGGCGGCGGACTCTCTCAGATGTCTCCCTACGCCGCCCCGATTGCCAAGACCACCATGACCTTTTCCTCAAACCAATCTGGCCCGGATTCCTCCCAGAATCAGGGTCTCCGCTCGCTCGGTCAGGATCGTAATACCGCCCCCACATGGGCTTCCAAGATTGCCGTGACCTGCAAAGCGGGGCTCGCAGCAGCTTTGGTCCTTGGCGGAGTTTCCTGCGGAGGCGGAAGCGCTGGTGCCCAGGGCTCGGCGACCAACAGCCCGGGAACCTACGGCCAAAACGCCGGCGGCAACTATTACTTCACGGACGCCAACGAAGGCGGCCGCGCCAGCGAGTTGATCGTACAGAACATGTACTGGGGCCGCCTGGTCGATGTTTTCGGCCTGAACGCCATGGGCGAAAAGGTCCTGATGCACAGTGACATGGTCATTGGAAAGGGCGTTCAAGGGGACGGATTCGACTTCGACCTGGGCACGAACCCCGTGACCTCCGTTCAAGAGCTCACCATCCTTCGGGACGTGACAGATTTGAGCATCGCTGGGGGATTTGAGCAGTTTGAGACCCTCCTCCGTGGCACCCAAACCTCCCTGGACCCCGTGGATCAACAGGGACCTTCGGGCTCTTCGGGCGGTTCCGCTGGCCTGTACACCATGGTGCCCCGGAACGCGGCACTGGTCGTGGTTTTCAACGACTTGTTGGATCCTGAGACCATCGACGCAGACACCGTTCGCATGCTCACCGGGGTCAACCTTTCGACCCCCTATGAGTTGCGCGTGGTGCCCGACCAGAACTTCGGCGATTTGGCCAACTACGACGGGCTTCCTGGCGCGGAGTACTACTCCACCCGAATCATTTTGGACCCGACCATTTCCGTGATCGAGTCCTTCGACTTCTCGCCGCCCGTGCCGGTCAACTCCCAGGGCTACCCCGCCAGTACCACGGTGATCCTGGCCAACATGTTGCTGCGGATCCCGAC
>JARGOW010000007.1:0-2088 GCA_029212955.1 Planctomycetota bacterium
TTGGGTGAATGGGCCCGCGGGATCCCACTCGAACAACCCGGGCACGTCCTTCACCAGAAGGCAACGGACGGACTCTGCGGACTTGGCCAAGCAACCCGCCAGGTGAATGGCGGTCAAGTCCGAACCGCCGCGGCCCAGGAGGGCCAGGTCCCCGTCGGACCGGTGACTGACAAAGCCGGGCAGCACCAGCACGGGAATTGTTTTCAGTTGGTTGCGCAGGGCATGTACGTCCAGGCCCACCGGATGGGCGTCCAGGTGTCCACCCTGGGAGACCAAGCCAATGTCCCCAGGACCGACCGAACGCGCGGGTACGCCCGCGCGTTGCAAGGCCAGGGTGAGCAGTGCCCCCGAAGTGTTTTCCCCCGTGGCCAAAAGCTGGGCCAGGTGACGCGGATCCGGGTCTACCTCAAGTTCTCTGGCCTGGGCCAACAGGTCATCGGTGGTGGAGCCGAGGGCCGAGACCACTGCGATAACTCGCCGTCCACGGCGCCATTCCCCGTAAATCCCGTGCACCACGGACGGTAGGTCTTCCACCGAACGCAGCACGGAGGAGCCGAACTTCAAAACGGAAATGGGTTGTGCGTTGTGGGAGCTCATGCCTGCACCTCCAGGATGTGGCTGGCTTCGAGGGCCGTTTGCAGGTCGGCGAGAATGTCGGCGGGATCTTCCAGTCCCACGGAGAGCCGCAACAGCCCTGGCGCAATACCCAGTCGCGATCGTTCCGCTACGGACAATTGGGCATGGGTCATGGTGGCCGGGTGGGTGATCAGGGTTTCCACCGCGCCCAGGTTTTCGGCGAGGGTGGTAAGTTTCAGGGCGGAGAGGAAGGGCCGAACCGCTTTAGAATCCAACTCGAAGGACAGGATGCCGCCGCCGGCGTTCTGCTGCCTTCGCGCAACCCTGTGGCCTGGGTCGCTTGGCAGGGTTGGGTAGTGCACTGCCTTAACCCGTGAATCCTCCAGGAGTTGCTCGGCGAGGAAGCGCGCGCTGTCCGAGTGTTGTTTCAATCGCAGGGGCAGGGTTTTCAATCCCCGTAGGGTGAGCCAGGCGTCGAAGGGTGCTTGGATGGAGCCCGTGGCGGAGCGCGTGAGTTGCAACCTGTCGAAGAGTTCTGGATGGTCGGTCAACAGAGCTCCTCCGGTTGTGGAATCGTGGCCTTCCACATACTTGGTGGTGGAGAGGATGGCCACATGGGCCCCGTGGCAAAACACGGGCTGGATCACCGAGGTCAAGAAGGTGTTGTCCACGGCGAATAGCACCCCGTTTTCCCTGGCGATGTTTCCCAGGGCGGACAAATCGCAGACCGCCAAGGTGGGGTTGGCCGGGGTTTCCACGAAGAGCAAGCGCGTGTTGGCTTGGATGGCTCCAGCCACGGCGGAGGCGTCGGTCACGTCCAAAAAAGTGCAGGAGACCCCGAAGCGCACGAAAAGGTCACGCAGAAGGCGAACGGTGCCGCCGTAGCTCACTTCACCCGCGATCACATGGTCGCCCGCTTGCAAAACGGTGAAGAGCAGGTTGGTGATGGCGGCCAGGCCCGTCTTGAATGCGAGGGCGTGGGGCACTCCCTCAAGGCCAGCCAGGTTGGCTTCCAAAGCGGAAACCGTCGGGTTGGAACATCTGGAATAGGTGTGGCCATCGGGGGAGGTCGTCTCCCCGAGTTCTGGCTGGGCGAAGGTGGCGGTTTGGTGGATTGGCGTCAGGATCGAGCCCGTGGCGGGGTCGGGCCCCTGCCCAGCGTGTATGGCGAGGGTTTGGAGTGTGGGTGAAGCCGGAGGCGAGGATCCGGATTGAGTGAAGGGGATGGCGCAGGGCTTCTGGGTGTTGTGGTTCGTCATGATTTGCTTTGGTTGTGCGGATGGCGGAGTGCCGCTCGCGGTGGCCCAGGCTAGGGCGTTGGGAGAATCTATCGGCTCGGATCACGGTACGCATCGTCATATTCGGATTTATAGTTGCGATGGGCGCCGGCGGGCGGAAATGAGGCCTGGGGGGCTAGGGAGGCCGCTGAACCGCGCCGGTCGTGTCCCAGACCGGGATCTGGCGGGCTCGCCGGGCAGGTTCGGGGCGGTCGCCTGGGGCCACTGGGGGACC
>JARGOW010000007.1:2098-12011 GCA_029212955.1 Planctomycetota bacterium
ACAACGACCCGCCCAACAAGACCTCCCTGCCTTGACCGAATTCAGCGCCCATTCCGCAGGTGAATGGGCATGCAAAGCGCCGGAAAAGCACCGTTCGAATCATGGGGGAGAAGCGGATGTCGGCGCTTCGAATCCATGGCTCGAAGCGAGCTTGGAATCGCTTTTTTGGTTTGGTTTCCGTTTCCCTATTCCAACCCCGGGGGGGTGGGGCCGTATGCTGCGGGACCCGCCAGCGTCCCCCTGTACAGCCTGCTGGCACCACCCACTGCCCGTGGCCCTAATTAACGGCATGATCGATTCAGAACTTCGCCCCGAGAGCGATGACATTGCTGCCCAGAGCTCCTGGGTCCCCGAGTTGCAAGCCGCCCTTGGCGGCGTATTGGTGGGCCAGGAAGCCCTGGCCCGCAGCCTGACGCTGGGTCTGTTGACCGGCGGCCACGTGCTGCTCGAAGGCGTGCCCGGATTGGCCAAGTCCTTGGCGGTTTCCTGCCTGGCCAAGGCCGTGCACGGTTCCTTCTCACGTTTGCAATTCACGCCGGACCTCCTGCCCTCCGACCTGATCGGAACCGAGATCTACAACGCCAAGGAGAGCAACTTCACCGTGCGCCAGGGTCCGATATTCGCCAACTTCGTGCTGGCCGACGAGATCAACCGCGCGCCGGCCAAGGTGCAGTCCGCCCTGCTCGAAGCCATGCAGGAAGGCCATGTTTCCATCGGTGGCGAGACCATGGATCTGCCCTCGCCTTTCCTGGTGCTAGCCACGCAAAACCCGATCGAGCAGGAGGGCACCTATCCCTTGCCCGAGGCCCAGCTCGACCGTTTCGCGCTCAAGGTTGTGGTGGAGTATCCCAACCGGGAGGAGGAGCTCACGATCATGGATCGCATGAGTCGCACCGCGCCCAAGATGCAAGTGCCGCGTGTGGTGGAACTCTCCACGATTCTCGAAGCGCGCGACATGGTGGACCGCGTGGCCCTGGACCCGCGTCTGGCGGGATACATCGTTGACCTGGTGGGAGCCACCCGCAACCCGTCGGCCTGTGGCCTCGAGGATCTGGAAACCCGCATTCAATACGGCGCTTCGCCCCGGGCCTCAATCTGGTTGGCCCTGACCGCCCGCGCCAACGCTTTCCTGGAAGGCCGCGGTTATGTGACGCCCACGGACATCAAAGCCGTCGCCATCGAAGTGCTGCGCCACCGCGTGCTGCCCACTTTCGAAGCCGAAGCCGAAGGACTCACCTCCGACGACTTGGTCAAGCGCATCTTGGACACGGTTCCGCTCCCGTAGTTCGAACCGACACCGATCCATTTCCATGGCGCGTTCCGCGAAGAGTCCGGCATTGAGCTTGGCACCCGAGCTAATCGCTCGCGTGCGGCAGGTGGAGTTGTACACCCATCGCCTGGTCAGCACGGCCCTGGCCGGCGGTTGGCGAAGCACGTTCCGCGGCCAGGGCGTGGAATTCGAAGAGGTGCGGCCCTACCAACCCGGGGATGATGTGCGCTCCATCGACTGGAACGTGACCGCGCGCACGGGGGAGCCCTTTGTGAAGGCCTTCCGCGAGGAGCGCGAATTGTGCCTTCAGCTAGTCGTTGACACTTCCCTGTCCATGGACTTTGGAACAGGGCAATACTCCAAGCGCCAGGCGGCTGCCCAACTGTCCGCCCTGTTTGCCACGGTTTGCGTGCGCTCCCAGGATCGGGTGGGCTTGACGTTGTTCGGGCCCGATGGTTTGCACCATCTGAAAGCCGGCAAATCATCCACACATGTTCAGCGCTTGATCCGCGATGTCTTTGCGGCTCCCGTGACGCCGCCAGGCACGCCCATGTCCTCGATCCTCGAAGGGCTGGAGCGTGCGGTGAATCGGCGCTCCATGATCCTCTTCTGCAGTGACTTTGCTGGCCTGGAGGACCGCGACCCCGACGTGGTCGATCGGCTCGCACGCCTGTCCGCACGCCACGATGTGATCGCGCTCTTCGTTCACGATCCCTTCGAGCGCTCCCTGCCCGAAGTGGGCATTCTGGAAATGGAAGATCCCCTGCGCAGACGCCGGCTGTCCGTGGACGGTCGCAGCGAAGAGGTCCGTGAGGCTTGGAGCTCGGCATTCGAGCAACGCCGCCAGGTGGTGCGTTCGGTGTTTGCGCGCACGGGAGTGGATTGCGTGGAGGTGGACACCGGGGCCGATTTGGTGGACCCGGTTTTGGAGTTCTTCCGCCGACGCCGAATGGAGAGGGGAGGTCGCACGCGATGAATCCCTTGCAAGAAAACAAACCTGGCACCGAGGTGGTGCTGATCGAAGGGCAAGCGACCCTGACGCCCCTTCCTGCGGAAGTACACATCGGGGAACCCGTGGTGTGGACCCTGAGCGTGCAGCACGGCGCCACCGATGGCTTGCGTGGTGAGGCCAAGGCTCCCCTAAGGAAAAAAGATGGCTGGGTTCTTTTGGAGGGCCCTGCGACCGGGCAAACCAATCTGCCCGATGGATCCGTGCGCACCGAGGTGAGTTGGACGTACATGGCCCTGCGACCGGGATCCAGGACGCCGGCGGACTATGGGCTAACGCTCAAGCGCGGAGCGCCTTTGCATGTGGAGATTACGTCCTTGCAGGTGCTTGGTGAACTGGAGGAAGGCGAGGACGCCCCCCGTCCCATGGCGCCGATCCGGCCGATCGAAGCGGGGCCTTCGGGCCACGGGGGACTTTGGCTTGGGGCCGGGCTCCTGGCGCTCTTGGTCTTCATCGTGTGGCGCATGTCCCGTAGGGGCACGCAGGCGGAGCCCACCGCGGCGGCTCCTTCGGTGTTGCAGGGCCTCAAGCAAGCGAGCTTGCCCACCGACCCAAGCACCGTTCGAGAATCCCTGTTCGTTTGGCACAGGGACCTGCGATCGGGCATCGATTACAAGCTAGGGGAAGATCAAGGTGCCCTGACCGATGGGCCTTGGTTGCAGTCGAGCCGCGAACTTCCCGGTGCTGGGGATATGCCCTGGTCCGAGATTGAATCCGTGCTCGGGGAATTGGAACGGCTCAAGTATCTGGAGCCCTTACCCAGTCGCCTGACCCTTTCTGGCGTGGCAGAACAGGTGGTCGCCCTCGCGAACCGCTTGGATCGCGATTCGGAACTGGTTTCCACATCTGGGGAGGTCTCCCAATGAACCTGGCAATCTTGGCCGAGCAGCGCAGTGCGGCAGGTGGGGGGTGGGAGGTCTGGCAAGGTTTTTCCTTTGCGGACCCCGCGTTCTTGTACCTGCTATTGCTCGTCCCTGTGATCGTTCTTTGGGGACGTTCCAAGCGGCGTACGGCGGCACTTTCGGCCCCTGCCACAGTGACCGACCTGCAGCGTTCCCGGGCCCAGAAGTGGTCCTTCCTGGTGCCGCTGTGCAGTGCCCTGGCCATGTGCGCGAGCATCCTCGCGTTGGCCCGGCCCCTCGCGGGTGAGGACCGTTTCGAAGGTAAGAGCGAAGGGGTCGACATCGCCCTTTTGATCGACCGATCCTCCTCCATGGAAGAGCCCACGGGGGCCGGGACGGAACGCCGGTTCGATATGGCGCGGCGCGTGGTCGGCGAGTTTGCGAAACGCCGTATGACCGATCGCGAAGGTGCCAGCGACAACGTGGCTATTTTTGGCTTTGCGTTTTATACCGAGCTGTTGTGCCCGTTCACCATGGATTCCGATGCGGTGCAAGGCGTTCTCGAGGAATTGGACGTGGAATACACGCGGGATCTGGACGGCACGGGCATCGGTGTGGCCCTGGCCAAGGCCACCGAGGTGTTGGCCAATAGCGACGCGGCCTCGCGCATCATCGTGCTGCTCACCGACGGTCGCGAAACGGTGTACCAACGCTCCGAAACAGCCATACATCCCAAGCAAGCCGCCGTCATCGCGGCGGCCAAGGGCGTTCGTGTTTACACCCTCTATGTGGGACCCAAGGAACTGATCCGTCGCGACCTGTTCGGGGCGGCGCGGGTCAAGGCGGATGTGGGCGACCTGCCCGCCATCGCCGAGCTGACCGGTGGTTTGTTCTTCCACGCGGAGGACGAAGCGCAGCTGGAAGAGGCCTACCAGACCATCGAGGATTTGGAGCGCACCCCGCGCTCCGAAACCCACTTCGCCGAAAACTACGAGCGCTATCCGGGTTTCATCCTGGCCGCGCTTGTGCTGGCCGGACTGTCTATGCTTTCGCGTCACACTTGGGCCAGGAGGCTGCCGTGCTAGCACTCTTTGGTTTGAAGTGGGCCCGGTTGGAGGCCTGGCCGGTGCTGATTCTGGTCGGGATACTGATCGTGGCGTGTGTGGTCGCCGGTCGGGCTTCCATTGTCAAGTTACGCGCGGTGATCCATCCCGCCCAGTGGCAAGCCCGCATGCGTGGCAATCGGAGCGGTGTAGCTCGGCGCCAGTGGTGGACCGGCGGCTTGGCCCTGGTCCTTTTGGCGGTGTCCTTGCTCGGTCCGCAAAAAGGCTCGGTGCTCATGCCGGTTCCCCGGCGGGGTATCGATATCGTCGTGTGCCTGGATACCTCCCGATCCATGCTGGCCCAGGACGTGGGGCAGGACCGCTTGGCGGAGGCCAAGAAGGAAATCCGCGGGCTGATGGATGTGGTGCAAGGCGACCGGTTGGCGTTGATCGCTTTCTCCGGGGACGTGCGCCGCGTGGCACCCCTGACCCGGGATACGACCACCCTAGGTTGGTTCCTTGAGACGCTGAGTCCCGACGACAACCGGCGTGGTGGAACCGACCTGGGTGGCTGCTTGCGTTCGGCCTTGGACATGTTCGACGGCCGCAATGGGGCCCATGAGGCCATCGTGCTTGTCACCGACGGGGAGGATTTGAGTGGGGAAGGTTTGGTCGCTGCCCAGGAAGCCGCCGAGAGCGGAATTCGAATTTACGTTCTGGGCATGGGCACCGAAGGCGGCGCCAAGGTGCCCGGAGAAGGCGGCGGCTGGACCCAGGACGAAAACGGCCTCGACGTGATCTCCAAGCTACACACGGAAACCCTGGATCAAATCTCCGAGGTCACGGGCGGCATGTACATCCAGGCCCACGGCACGGTCTTGCCCCTGGAGCAACTCTACAAACGCGGCTTTTCGCGCCTGCAAGGGCGCCAGTACGAGCAGGGCTTTGAGCGTGTGGAATCGGACCGATTCCAGTGGCCCCTACTCATGGCATTGATCTTGCTCGCCATGGAAGCCTGCGTCGGTGGTCGGCTTCGCAGGCGTGAAGACTCCCAATCCATGGCCGAAACGACGGGTTCCAACAACAAGGACGTGGCATGAAGCACAGAAATCTGATCGGTATCGCACTCGTTTGCCTGATTTCCCCGGGCATCGTGGCTCTCAAGGACGAAGATCCCAAAGCCGAACCGGCGGCCGAGGCGGTCGTGGCCTTCGAAGGCAGTTTGCAAGATGCACAGAAGGAACTGGGCCGCGTGGTCGAGGAGCAGGACATCAGCGCAGGCGAACGCTTTGCCCAAACCTTGCTCGCGCCGACCCCCATCGACCGGGCACAGGTTTGGCTGGAGCGCCACACGGGTTTCCTGGGCGCGCGGGCTTCGGCCTGGGTCCGCGAACTTCTCCCCTGGCTTGGTTTTGAATTGCGGGGGAGCGAGCAGCAAGCCCTTGTGCACTTTGCCTTGGGTTGCTTGCAGAGCGAGAAGGGTTTGAGGGAGGAGGCCGAAGCTTCGTTTGAAGCCACCACCTACCTGACCCCGGGCCCCGCCCGCTTAGACGCCACCTACAACCTGGGATGCTTGGATCTCACGGTCGCTGAGGAGTACTTCGATCAGATTCCTGAGGTGCACGGTCGCACTCGCAGTGCCATGAGCCCGGGATTCATGCCGGGCAAGGCCGGATTGCAGGACGACGAAGAAGAGCCCGACTACTTGAAGTTGGCCCGGGGAAGCTACAAAAAAGCACTGGCTGATTTCACCGAACGCCTGAAGCTCGATTGGCGTTCCGAGGATACCCGTGCCAACGTGGAATGGGTCATTCGGCGCATGGATGAACTCGATAAGATCGAAGAGGAACGCAAGAGCGATGAGGGGCAAGGCCAGGCCCAGGACGACCCCAGCGCCGGGGAAGGCGAAGAGGAAGAGAACAAGGACGATGCGGGTGAAAAGGGAGCCGACTCCGAGCAGGAGGAAGAGTCCAAGGACCAGCAGGAGTCCCAGGAACAATCCGAGCAGCCAGAGTCCGAGGAGCAGGGCCAAACCCAAGAACGCGACGAGGAGTCCCAGGAGGAGCAGTCCAGCCAGAAGGAAAGTGAGTCCGAAGGGGAGCCCGAAACCAAAGAGGAGGAACGCCACCTCACCGAGGAGGAAATCAAACGCCTACTCGAGCAGTCCAAAAAGCACGACGAGGCCGGAATCGACATGCGCAAGCGCGTGGAAGGTCGGCAGAAACAACGCAGTAAGACGGATTGGTAATGCTTCAACACACGCAGATGATGAGACGCCAAACAATGAAACTGTCGGTCCTTTGGTTGCTGGCCCTGGCCTTCATGGCACCGGCCCACGCCCAAAACCAAGTGTCCGCCAAAGCACGCCTGACCACAGGATTGGCCAACCTGGGGGAAACGATTCAGCTCCGCATCATTGTGGAAAACGCCCAATCGGCGCGGGTTCTTAAGTTGCCCGTGATCGACGACGTGCAGGTGGGCCAACTCGGCCCGGCCAACCGCAGCAGCTTTACCGAGTATCGTGGTGGCGTCCTGGTCAGCCGTTCGTCCTTGCAATGGTCCGTTTCCTTGCAGCCCACCCGCGAGGGCGAATTCGATATTCCGCCCGTGGTGGTGGAGGTGGACGGCAAGCCGCAGAACGTGGAAGTGACCCCCTCCTCCTTGAAAGTTGTGAAGGATCAGCAAGGCGGCAAACTAGGTTTTCTTGAGGTTCTTGAGATTCCCAAACGTGTTTACGAGGGCCAGCCTTTCCCCGTGCGATTGCGCTTGGGTTGGGCCGAACGCCTGCAAGTGACCCAGGCCAGCTTGGCCCTGCCATGGTGGGGGAGCCACAGCGGCGTCCTCGAAGTCGAGGGCCCAGGCTTCTCCCAACGGGGCAAGAAGATCCAGGAGTTACGCGTGAACAATCGCCTGGTTGTGGCATTCACCCTGGAGCCATCCATCGAGATCGAAGGCGAATCCTACCGCGTGTACGAGAACCGCCGCACCCTGGTGGCGACGCGCTCTACGGACTTGGAGTTTGGCCAAAGCGCGTTGAAGTTCGCCGAAGCTGTGGAAGGATCGGGCGGCTTTGGGCGGCGTCCCAGGGTGCGCGAGTACTACGCCACCGCGGACCCCTTTGAAGTGGAAGTGCTCCCCATTCCAGAGGAGGGTCGCCCTTTTGAATGGGGAGGCGCCGTGGGCTCGCTCAAGGCCGAACGCCGTTTGAATGCCAGGGACGTGGTGGCTGGCGAAACGATTCAATTGGAAGTGACCTGGTCGGGCATGGCCAACATCGAGTTTTTCGATGTGCCGGACCTCAAGCGCTTGGACGCCTTTGAGGGCTTTCGGATTCTAGGTCAGGATGATACCCACCTGGGCATGGAGCGCCGGGTGGTGTATGAGATCGTGCCTCTGACCAGCGAAGTCACCGAGGTGCCAGCCGTGCCGCTTTGGATTTTCAATCCGGAGAGCGAAGCCTACGAGCTGCTTGAAACCGAACCAGTCCCGCTGCGCGTGGCCGAAGGCCAGGCACTGGATCTGGGCGATGCCTTCGGTGAGGAGGAGCAGGGCGAGAAAATCGACCTGCGCGACCTGCACGATTGGCGCAGCGAGGAACCCGTGTCCGCTGGATGGGATTCCAAGTGGATTTTCTCCAACCTACTATTCGTCTTGATCGCCTGGTGGCTCCTACGAAGCCAGGTGCGCAAGCACGGGGATCCCGATTCGCGGGTGCGCCGCAACTTGCGCCGGGCGGAAAAAACCCTGCGCCGGGAGTTGGATGCGGCCGGCGATGCCCGCCAGAGTTCCGTGGCCCTATGTCATTTCCTTTCGGTGCAAACCGGCGAGGATTCCGAGGCTTGGATCGGCCGGGACGCCATGAAATGGGCGCGGGCCAAGGACTCCGAAACCCTGGTGGCCGCTGCCTCCGAACTCAAGGAAGTCCTGGGTGCCCTGGACGGCGCCGCCTACCACTCCGGCGCGGCGCCCGACCGCTCCACCATCCTCAAAGCCGCGCAGAAGTTCGCCAAGCAGGTGGCCGCATGAAGCTCTACAAGTGGAAATTCCTGGGCCTGCTGGCTCTGTTGGTTTGTGTGGTGATGCCTGAGGCCAGGGCTGCAGGCACGACCCCTGAGACCCTGAGGAGCTTTGCACCAGAGTCCATTCTCAACGACGTGGGTGAGAAGGCATACAGGGCTGGGGAGTACGAACGCGCCAGGGTGACCTGGACGAAGGATTTGAATTTCCTGTCCACCCAACCCGGCAACGAAGCCCGCATCGGGCAGCTCTGCTACAACCTGGGCAATGCCGCCTATCGCGACGGCGAACCCATGCGAGCCATCGCCTGGTACACGGCTGCTCGCAAGCACTTGCCCCGGGACGCGGATCTTCTGGCGAACCTAAAGTTCGTGCGCGGCGAGCTGGCCTTGCCCCCGGAACATTCCAGTGGAATCCTCTCGACCCTGGCCGCTAGCCTGCGTTCCTGGACCCGGGCCGAGTCCAAGTCGTTTGCCTTGATCGGTGTGTTGCTTCTAGCAGGAGCCCTGCTGTACGAGGCCCTGCGCGGCGGCACCCGCGGTCGCACACTGGCCTTGCTCGGCGTCTTCCTGTGCAGTTTGCTGTGGTTGCCCTTCCTACGCCACTGCCTGGCAGGCGATTCCTCTCCCCACATGGTCGTGGCGGCCCGGGGAACCAACGGCCGCAGTGAACCCAGACCCGACTCCAAAACCCTCGTCCAGTTGGACCCCACCGAAATGGCCGATCACCTGGACACCTGGCAGGACTGGACCAAGCTGCGCACCAAGACGGGCGAGGAAGTTTGGGTCTCTTCCAAGAAGGTCATGTCCATCGACTGGTAGATTTTAGAGGGCCTCACCTCGCGAACCCCGGCCTTTTCGATTCTGGGCCATGGGCATGAAACGACCCCATGCCTGGGCCATATGCCGCAGGTCGAAGACTTCCGCTCTGTCCACTTGCCTTTCAACGGGCAGGCTGGAGGTCGTCAGTGGGAATCAGGGCTTGGGGCCTCGCCTACCAAGGCATAGAGGCAGCTGGGGGAAAGGCGGTTCGGGCGATTGCAATGGTTCGGTCCTGCCCCGGGACTCCGGATGCGCCAGTTGGTTTCCCCGGTCAAGGTGCTTTGCTTGGGGTTCATGGGGAATTCGTGGATGTGCTTGCTAGGATGGGGCATGCGCTTTTTCCTTCTGATTTGCCTGGGACTCGGGTTCTTGGGCTGTGCTCCGGCTGTGGACGAGGGGGAGTTTCCCCAGCTAGGACGGGGGGTCCTGGTGATCGAAGTGGATGCTTGGCGCCGGGACCACTTGGGGTTGTATGGGTACGACAAACCCACCAGTCCGTTCCTGGAGAAGTTGGCGGGGCGTGTGGTGGTGTTCGACAGCGCGTGGTCCACAGGTGCGGGCGTGGAGCCCGCCGCCATTTCACTCTTGACGGGTTGCGATCCGATCGTGGCTCGTCGACCCGGCATCGAGCTTCCCGATGGGGACTTGTTGGAGCCCGCTTTTCCTTGGGATGTGACCGAGCCGGTTCCGCGCGTGGCCTTCCAATTCCTATTGGCCGGATATCGGACCTGCTTGATCGGGGGTGGTGGGGCCTTGGAGTCCGTGCGTGGATTGCGGCTTGGATTTGAGGATGTGCGCTGGCCCGATCGCAATGCGAGCGGAGGAGCCCAGGACAGGAGCTTGGCTGAACTGGAAACCGAGTTGCTCGATTGGACTGGATCCTTGGATTCGGACCAGGACTGGTTCGCTTA
>JARGOW010000007.1:12021-15162 GCA_029212955.1 Planctomycetota bacterium
TGGAAAATTTTCACATGGGAGATGGTGTGGACCCCGGGTTCGAAGCGGGACCCGAGTTGGACTACGCTCCGCCCGTGGGGCCGGGTGAGCCCGTGTTCCATTCGCTGCCTGGATCGCGGGTGATGCCGGGGCTCGAAAGCATGGGGGATTACGTGGGCGCCTATGATTCCGCACTGGCGAGGCTGGATTGGGATTTGGAGCACTTGCTCAAGAAACTGGGCGAGAAAGGAATTCTGGGCCGAACCACGGTGGTGTTGGTGGGTGGCTATGGCATGGGATTTGGAGAGGCAGGCTTGATGGCGGATGCGGGGACTCTTTCGGAGGTCGATTTGGCCGTGCCCTTGCTCATTCGCCCCGCCCCCGAATTGGAATTTCCCGTGGGCAACCGGATTCCGGCCGTGGTGAGTTTGGTGGACCTGGGTCCCACGCTCATGCACATGCATCAGGTTCAACTGCCTCCGGATTTGGCCGGACGATCCCTGGCAGGCTTGATGCTAGGGAATACGGATTCGGTGCGAGACTTCGCCTTTGCAATAGGGGACATCCACGCGGGCTTCGCGGTGATCGATGACCGGGGCATGTTCGTGCATTCCCTTCCCCAGGTTGGCGGACCTCCGGACCTAGGTACCTCCTGGTTTGGTTCGGTAGACCAGGGCGCGGGTCCCGTGGAAGTCCTCTTGCCCCGCGGAGAAGGGCTTCGTCCCGACGCCTATAGGGCTGGTGTTGGGGATGGGGCCCGCGCCAGTGAATTGCGGGCGGCCGGGGAGGCGTGGGCGCAGAACGGACAAGCCCTACGCGACATGAACTTCGAGACACCGGGCGGCGCGGGTCGCGTGAACGCCAGCGGGAAATCAACCCAAGGGGTGAGGCCGGCGTGGCTGGTGGGGCGTGCGGAAACGCCCCCCAACCAGTGAGCAGGAACCCCGCGCTGGGAGTCTAGTGGCACGGGGAGCGCGTTTCGGGTGCAGGACCCGTCGGGCCCAGCCACAGGGGCGTCGTTGGGAATGGTCGGCAGGGGTGGATGGGGATCGCTTTCCCGTGACAGAAGCACACTTGAGGGGGGCCACGGAGGCGAATGTTTTGCAGGACGTTCACACCCCCGGGTCGGTGTTACGCCTGTTCCGCCGGGGGTGGGCCGGGGAACTTGATATTGGTCTTTTCCGCACCTAGGACCCGGCCCGGTAAGGGGTATCATGGGAACCGCAAAATCCGCCCAGGGGATGGTCCCCAGGGTCGGATCTCCGTCGCTGTTTTTTTTCGACGCAAAAACCAATCCTTAGCCTGCGCTCCCATGCTGACTTTTAGCCTCGCGTGTGCCCTGACCTTGGGTTCCTTCGGCTCTATTCAAGAGACCGACCAAGCCCTGGACGCCGCCTATTACGACCTAGCCCACGACCGGGTCTCCGAAGCCATGGGGGGTCTTGCCGACCATGTGCGATTCGAGGTGTCCCGCCTCGCGGACCTGTCCGAGGAGGAAGCCCAGTTGGCGGCCGACGAATTGGAAGTGGCGCTCATCGTGTTCGACCGGATCCAGCAGTCCCTGTCCAACGATGGCGTGCGAGTGGGTTTGGTCGGAGACATCGAAGTGCCCAAGCGGTTCGGAGCTTTGTATGCACGCTTGGCCTGGCTGAGCGACGCGGAGCTCGATCGACTCGACCCGCTCTTGGATTGGCAGATTGTGGGGCCCTTCGACAATGAGCGCGGTCGAGGTATGGTTCGTCCCACCGCGGCGGAAAAAAAACCGAACGAGGAAACGTACGAAGGCAAAGTGCGCGATGTTTCCTGGCGTGACCTGCCAAAGGTCGCGCCCCGTGGCGGCGTGGTACACCTGGGGGTTCTTGCCAAGCCTGCCCAGCAAGCGGCCGTGCTCGCTCGAACCTGGGTTCATTGCGATCAAGCCGAGACCCTGCACCTGATGGCCGGCGCCTCAGAGGAACTGCGCGTTTGGCTCGGTGGCAAGCCCATTTTTGAAGCCCTGGGCGAACACGCCTTTGGTTTCGATACTCACACCATCCCGCTGCAAATGAATGCGGGTTGGAACGAGTTGGTCTTCAAAGTGGGCAGTCACGAGGGCAGCCCCATGTTCCAGGCGCGCCTTGTGGAAATGGATACCGGCGCACCGGTGAAGCGCGAGACCCGCGCGCATGCACCGGAGGGCGTCGAGCCCCTGAAATTGGACAACCCCGGTCGTCGCATCAAGGGGCCAGTGTCTGGCCTGCGCGCTGGCGCATGGCGTCGTTACGCCTTTGGCGAAGGAGCCGAGGCCTCCTTCCGATTGGGCCTGATCCAAAACAATGCTCAGCCGGTGCCGCGCAGTGAACGCGCCGGGAGCGAGGCCGCCGCAGCTGCCCATGGGAGCGATGATAGCAGCTTGCGCTATCACATCCTTGCGATTGAAACCTCCCGTGAGATGGGGGCTTCGGCCGTGGAGGAAGACATCAATCCCTACCTTTCCGCGCTGGACCTTGCCATTCAACACCATGGGGATTTGCCCTGGCTGCTGCGCCTGCGCGCACGGCACGCCATGCAAATGCAAAACTCGGCGCAAATGGCTTTGCCCTGGATCGAGCGCGCCGTGGCTGCCAACCCCCAGTCGTTCCTGGTCCGCCGGGACCATGCCTGGATCGTCAGCAATTTGGGTTTGGGCGCGCGCGCCCAGGCCATGAACCGTCAATTGGTGCGCGATCCCAACACCCGTGACTGGGTGGGCGTGGCTTCCAACCTGACAGGCCTGCTGCCGCGCGGATCCAAGGAGCGCGCGGATTGGTTACAGGCTGGTGTGGCCGCGGGCAATCGCAACATGGTTCGCCAACAGCATGCCGAGCGTCGTTTGGCCGAACAGGATGCCAGCGCCCAGGCCTACCTGGATGAGCTGGCGGACATTCGCAAGCTCTCCCCCTGGGGAACCGACGAGGGCATGCGCACCGTGCGCATGCTGCAATCGGCGGGACATCTGGGCGAAGCCAATGAACTGCTCACGGAGCTTTTGGACTTTTCCCCCGACGACGCGGCCATGCATTCACTGAAGGCTCGCATCGCGTGGGCTTCGGGAGACGTGGAGCGCGCCGTGGTCAGCCTCGAACGTTCCCTGGAATTGGACTTCGGCCGCGAGGAAGAGCGACGACTGCTGAAATATCTACA
>JARGOW010000007.1:15172-17965 GCA_029212955.1 Planctomycetota bacterium
GGAGCCCCTGGCCGACGTTCTGGGACGCCGTTCGGGGGACGAACCCCTGGGGGCCGATGCCGGCGGTCGCGAGGTGCTCATGCGCCGGGTGGTCACCAAAGTGAACCCGGACGGAACCTCCCAGGTGTACCACCGGGAGGTGCAGCGCGTGCTGACCGAGGCGGGTGCCCGCCAGCTGGATCAGCGCGGTTTCCGCGGTTGGCCCGGAGAACAAGAAGTGCGCATCCTGGAGGCCAGCGTGACCCACGAAGATGGCACCACCGCCTTCGCGGAAACCGGTTCCACCGGTCGCCGTGGATATGTTGCCGTGGATTTTCCGCCCCTGGAAGTGGGGGATGTGGTCGACTTGCAATGGCGCACCGATACCCTGCGCACGGGCGTCTTCGGCAATTACTTTGGCATGAACGAGGCCATGACGCCCAGCGATAGCTTGTACGTGCGCGAGAGCGACGTCTTCCTGTTGGCGCCCGAGTCGTTCCCCCTGTACTTGCACCAACGCAACTTCACGGGCCAGTCCGAGCAGATGGTGCGGGAAGATGGCCAGCGCATGTGGCGTTGGCGCATGGAGGATCAACGGCCCGTGCGCCAGGAGGGCCTCATGCCGCCGGCCCAGGAACGCATCCCCATGGTGCAGGCTTCCTCCTTTGCTTCTTGGTCCGACTTCGGAACCTGGTGGTGGAACTTGATCCGCGAGGAATTGCGTCCCTCTCCCGAAATCTCCGCCAAGGTCGTGGAGTTGACCCAGGACACGGAAACGCCCCTGGAGAAGCTGCGCGCCATCTACAATTTCGTGGTCACCGACATCCGTTACAACGCCTGGGAATTTGGCGTTCACGGGTACGAGCCCTACAGTGCCGCCGTGATCTTCAGCCGCGGATTTGGCGACTGCAAGGACAAGGCCATCCTTCTGCGCGTGATGTTGGCCGAGGTCGGCATCGAAGCCTGGCCCGTGCTGATCCTCAGCGAGGGGCGCCGCTTTGAGGAAGACCACGAACTGGCCATGGTCAGCCACTTCAACCACTGCATCGCATTCGTGCCCGAGCAAGAGGGCATTCCCGAGATGTTCGTGGACGGAACCGCGCGCTTGCACAACCTGGAAACCCTTCCCGATTCGGACGCCGGCGCCAAGGTGTTGGTCGTGCGTGGCGACGGGGTCGAGAATCGGCGCATTCGCTTCCCTTCGGGGCAAGAGAACCGCCTCGACCAGGAGATTCTGGTCGATCTGACCGGAGAGGGGAGCCCCAAGGTCAAAGTCATGCGCCGGGTGGCCGGTCGATATGGGGTGGGCGATCGTCACCGCTTCAACGGCAGCGATGAAGAGCGTGAGGAGCAAGCCGAGCGCTTCCTGTCCGGACTGTTCGGCGCCCTCGATGGCGAGGTGGAAAGCACCTGGAGCGATGTGGAGGATTTGAATATCCCCATGGAAAGCACCTACGAGGTGGGCGTGGAAAGCATCACACGCCCCACGGACAAGGGCTTTGAATTGCAGGTGACCTTCGACGCGCTCAACCTGTTGCGCGGCGTGGCCAGCGAAAGCGAGCGTTCCTCGGACCTGCTCCTGGATGTGCCGTGGAGTCGCAATACCGTTATCGACTACAAGCTGGGCGAAGGTGCCGGAGTGACCCGGTTGCCCGAAGCGGTCAAGGTCGAAAACGACAATGCCGTGTACACGCGCCGGATTGAATCCACCGACGATGGTGTACGCGTTACCGAGTACTTTGAATTGAAAACCCACCGCATCTCGAAAGAGAGCTACGCGGAATTCCGCGAATTGTGCCGTGAGGTGGACAGTTCCCAAGTGGACTCCATTGAAGTGGAGGTGAAGCAATGAAAAGCCGAATCGTGAAATCCCTCGTTCTGATCGCAGCCGCCTGTATGGCCACCCCCGCTTGGGCCGCCCAGGAATTCAACGCCGAGTACGTGGTCTCCATGGAGTGGCTCGATGACCGGCCGCCCCTGGTCCAATTCGAGGAGGGCCTGGGCATGTTGGTCGCCCAACCCAACCACGAGTTGGCCGTGGACTTGATCGAGGCCATGGGGGATGTGCCCGATGGGGGCGACATGGAGGCCTTGACCAACGAGTTGAGCGCCCTGCGCGCGAACATGGGCGATTCCACCGCCCGCGCCATGGTTGGTGGCTGGTTGCGCGCAGCGGAGTGGATGTCCAGCGCATCGGGTTTGCCCCTGAACTTGGGGGAGGACCTGTACAGCGATTGGTTCCGGCAATTTTGGTGGGTGGGGCCCCTAGGTTCCCTGACCGATCCCGAGCCCATGTGGAGTCGCTTCGAAGCGGGCAATGATCCGGAGCAAGGCTTGAAAGCGGAATTCCGATCTACCTGGGGCACCAAGCTCGGCTGGAATGCTTTGCAGCGCGCACCGCGTAGCTCCAGCATTCCCGGTGACAACCAGCCGTACCTTTCCGGTGGTCTTGTCTATTTCTTGACCGGAGCTCGCCTGGCCGCAGGCCGCGGCTGGCTGGAGATTGAAACCGGCCAGTCCGTGCGGGCCCTTTGGAATGGGGAAACCGTACTATTCCGCAAGAAGGGAGGGCTCTCCCAGGGTGGGACCCGCTTCCGCTTGCCCGTTCACTTCCAGGATGGCGCGAATTCCTTGCTTCTGGTGAGCGATGGATCCCAATGGATGAATGTGGGCGTGCGTTTGCTCACCGAGGCCGGCGCGCCTGTCGCTCCGGGCAAGGTGGAGTTGGATGAACTCTTGGCGCTTCCGAAGGCGAGCCGCACCGATGGAGAATCCGCCCTCTGGGATGAGATGTCGGTGGATTGGCGGAGCCCC
>JARGOW010000007.1:17975-21126 GCA_029212955.1 Planctomycetota bacterium
AAGGTCCCTTCGAAACAGTCTTGCGGGCCATGCGGCAAAGCAACGACGGTAGGGTGGATTTAGCCTTGGGCGTGCCCGCACCCGAGGACGAAAAAGCCCGGGTAGCCTGGCGCCGCCTGCGACATTCCCTGCTCGGTGATGTGTCCTACCTGCCCGACGAATTGGTGCGCAGTCGCCGGCTGGCACTGGAAGAGGCCCTAACAGCCGAGGGCGGTTTGGGACTTGCTGTGGCCACCCGCCGATTGCAGCGCCTGGTCCAGGAGGACAAGGCCATCGAAGCCGCGGCCGACCTGGCAGACATGCGCATGGAATTCGGGAGCCATCCTGCCCTGGATTGGATCCAGTTGTACATCGCCGAATCGCTCGACGAGGAGGGCACGTTCCTGCGGCACGCATTGGAAGATGCTTGCGCGGCATGGCCTTCCGATCCGGACCTGCGGGGAAGCCTGGCGGAGGACTTGGGTAGCGAAGGAAGTCAGGTTCAAGCCCTGGAGAATGCCCTGACCGCCATCCAGTTGGGCAATGACAACGCCGGCGTCTTGGGTCTGGCTGTGCGCGGACTCGCCACCCGCCCCGAGGATGATCGTCGCGATTGGTTGCTCGGGGTTCTTGAGCGGCGCGTGGCACTTTACCCCTCCGATTGGACCTGGGAACACCAGCTGCAGAACGCCCTGAAATCCTTCGGAATGGAAGATTTGGCGCTCAATCGCAAGCTGGTGCATGCGGAAAAATACCCCGGGGACTTCGGTTCCTGGCAGCGTTTGTTGGCTGGCTATATGGAGCGCGGGGCGTCCTTTGGAGACCCCGCCTTCGACAAGGCCATGGCCCATTTGGAACGTCTTGAGCCGGCCGAGGGTATGGTTTTGGCCGAACGTCGAGTCGCGGGTCAACCGGTTTCCGCCGATGCCTTCTTTACGGCGTTTGCGCCCGATGAGGCCTCCGCCTGGCAAGCGGCGGAAGGTTTGACCAACGCCTCCACGGTGGAGGTCTTGGACTCGGGCATGGTGTACCTTTCCGCTGATGGATCGGCCCTGGGCCGCGTCCACACGGTGACCCTAGCGCTGGACCGCAAGGGCACCGAGGACCTGCACGAGGTTCCGGCACAGGGCACCCCCCTGGCCGCGCGCGTTCGCAAGCAGGACGGAACCACCCGCGAACCCGTGATGGTGGAAGGCTCCTGGGTCATGCCCTCATTGGACGCCGGCGACGCGGTGGAATTGGAATACGAGTGGGGCACCGATGGCACCTGGGGCGCGCCCGCATCCCTGGGCATGTGGCGCTTCGCGTCCTTTGAACGTCCCTTTGGATTGAGCCGGTACGTGGTTTTCGTGCCGCCCGGCTTGAATGTGGAATTGCGCAGTGAGCACTTCGTGGGCACCCATGTGACCGAGCAGTGGGGCGGGGGAACCGTGCATGTCTTGACGGCGGAACACACGCCTCGGCAAGAGGCCGAACCGCTCATGCCCTCCTTTGTAGAAATCCTGCCCTGTGTGCAGTTCTCCACGGACAAGGACCTGGCCGCGCCCGAGCAGACCTGGCGTCAAACCGCCCTGGTCGTCGAGGATTTGCCCCTGGAGCTGGGGCAAGCCCTGGACGTTTGGATCGGCGAGTTGGATCCTGAATTGGGCGACGGGGCGAAGGCGCGCGTACTCTACGATCGACTGGCCAATCGCCTGGTGGATTTTGGTGGGAGCGCAGCCGTGGGGGAGGTCTGGTTTAGCAAGCGCGGCCAGCCGATCCTGTTGTATGGGGCCTTGCTCCGTCGTGCCGGAATCCCCTTCGAATGGGCCTTGCTCGAGAAGGGCGTATCACCCGAGATCGATCCCGAGCCCGTTACCCTGTTCAAGAATCAGGGGAGTTACAGTACCCCGGTCCTGCGCATTCCCGATGGAGAGGACGTCATTTGGCAGGTGCCGCCGGGCAGCAAGGGTACGGCCTTTGGTGCGATTCCCGATGCCATGGCCGGCGCCAAAGCGCTCGTGTTGCAAGCCGAGGGAACTCGTTTCGAGGAGCTCTCGAGGGAACAACTCCAGGACTCTTGGGACACCGAGTTGATCCTGGACTGGACCGTGGACGCCACGGGTCAAGCCACCCTAAAGGGCTCCTGGGCCATTACGACGGCCAATGGCGCGAACCTGCGCCGTCAACTGGCCCAGGCTTCGGTGGATCAGCGCGACGGATTTGTGCGCCAATACATTCCGAGCTTCGTGCCCGGTTTGGATCTGGCATCCCATGGGATTCAAGGGCTGCAAAGCCCGGGAGCTCCGTTCCGCTTGACCTTCGAAGGGTCCCGTCCCGATTTCATGGAAGCCACAGATCGTGGCCACAAAGTGGATTTGCGACTTCCGAGTACCGGGCTCTCGACGGGCCTGGGGCCCAGTCAGCGGATCTGGCCCCTGGCGGCTCGCATGTCCAACCGCATGCACTTGAGAGTCTCCGTGACCTACCCCGAAGGGTGGACCGTGTTCGCGGGACCCCAGTCCTTTTCGGAGGAACGCGAAGGCTACCGGCATACGGCCCACGTGGACAACGACGCCAATCAGTGGTCCTTGGATCGCATTTTCGAGTTGCGCGGCATGTTGCTCCAGCCCGAGGAAATGCCCGGGTTCCTAGAACGCGCTGCCGAATTGGAACGTGAGGAAAGCCGGCCCCTGGAGTTGAGAATCTCGGGAGGCGCAGCAGAATCCGAGGCCCCGGAGGCCCCCCAGCCAAAGGAGGAGGGAGCTTCCACCGAACCCGTGGAAGGGACGGGGCCGGAAGCGGAGAAGGTCGAGGTTTCAGACGGCTGATTCGCAATCGGGGCGAATCGTGGGTTTTCGGATCCACCCTTCACCCGGTTTCGTGCTAATTAAGGGGCGCGCTCCGCTTGGCAGGGCGCGCCCCTTTTCAATCCTGGACCCGCAAATACAGATCCATGCCCAAACTGACTCTTACCGATAGCGGCGACACCTTCGACGTGCCCGCTGGAACGTTCCTGCTCGACTATGCCCAGGCCAATGGGCTGGATATTCCCTTTGGTTGCACCATGGGTTCCTGTGGGACCTGTGGAGTGGTCGTGGAAGCCGGAATGGAAAACCTGAACGAAATCTCCGACAACGAGCAGGACGGCATCGAATTGTTGGGCGCGGACAACTCCCGCTTGGCTTGCCAG
>JARGOW010000565.1 GCA_029212955.1 Planctomycetota bacterium
ATCAGGCGACGCCAGTGGATCATGAGCACACCAAGCTTCAACTGGGCATGAAAAACCTTCAGCGTGGCATGAAAGCCATGCGCCCCATGCTCCGTGACTTCGAGGGCAACCAAGCCACGATCATCACCACCCTCGAATCCATGGAATCCAGCCTCGTTGAGGGCTTCGCAGAAACGCCGCCCCGCCCCGAGAAGGAGATGACCGACTCCGAATGGGCCCAGTACCAAGTGATGTACAAGCAGAAGCTTCACAGCACGCTCGGTGCGCTTCTGGAAATGGAATTGGCGGCCCACAAGGGCGATGGCGAAACCGTGATCACCAAGTACCGCGAGCTAGGTCGCCACAAGAAGGACGGGCACGGAACCTTCAAGCTGGACTGATTCACCGATGCTGACCATCGCAACCATGCTCCTGGCGTTCGCGCCAGGAGCGACACTCTCCACCCACCCCACCACTGCGCAGGATTCCACCGTCGAAGCCCGCACGGATTGGGGATTGGCCGAATCCAGCCGCCAAATGCTGATTCAGCGCTGCGCGCAATGCCACAGCCCAGAAAGTCAGGATCGTAAGGCCCGCCGCGCGCTGGCGGACGTGGCGGACCTGGCAACCACCGCGGAGGAATTTGTCACCGCGGGGGACCCCGATGCATCGGAGCTTTACTACCTGATCCTGGATGGGGATATGCCCCCGGAGGATTCGGATGTGGCACCGCCCACCGAGCAAGAGCTGGCACTCCTGCACGCATGGATCTCGGGGGGGGCCACCATGCCTACCGGTGCTCCAGCCCCGGTCCTGCAAGATTCGGAACCCGAATCGGTTTCCGCGAGCCACTATGTGGCCAGGTCCCACCCCCTGTGGATTCACTTTCCCTTGGCGCTCATCCCCGTGGCCTTGCTGGCCTCCCTCCTGGCGCGCGTGACCCGCAAATCAGCCTTGGACACCACAGCCCTGTTTTGTGTGGCGTTGGCGATTCCCTCCGCCGCGCTGGCCGCAACCAGCGGTTGGTTGCATGCGGCCGAAATGGGTCCCACCGAAGGTATGGACCTGCACCGATGGCTTGGGGTCGGTACGGCGGTAGCAAGCCTATTGGCATTCCTCGTTCGAAAGCGACGCGCCCTTTTCCTTTTGCTCTTAGCCGTGGCATCCGGCGTGGGAGCAGCAGCCGGTCATTTTGGTGGCCGAATCACCTACGGCCCGGACTTCTTTCCCTGGTAATCGCGGGGACCTTGGCAACCAAACATGCCTGGGCCCCCACATAGCGCTCAACCCGGGGTGGCATGCCCCGGGTTGAAACACGCGCCATATCGCCCGCCGCAATTGCAACTTCCATTACGGATGGGGAGCTTGGCCAATCGAAGGAGGACACAGCTGGCTTGGATTTGCCGCACTGCCTCGGGCCGCCTAACGGCCCAGGTCCCTCCTCCTCCTTCTCCTCATGCCGAAATCCCTAAAGAACATCGTTATGGATATGCGTTCCCTGGAGGCCTTTCCGAAGGTCGCCACCAACGTGCTATCCATCGCCAATCAACCCGGGGTCGTGCCCGCCGACGTGATCGAGGTCGTGCAAACCGATGCTGGAATCACCGGCAAGGTCCTCAAACTCTGCAACTCCGCCTACTATGGCTTTCAGCGAGAAGTGGGCTCCTTGCAGGAAGCCGGCAACATGCTGGGTACGGACACCCTGGTGAACCTGGTACTCACCAGCAGCGCGAACAAGTTCTTCCGCAACGCCGGCCAGGTGGCCCCTCAACGACAGGAAGAGCTTTGGACCAGCTCGATCACCCAAGCCCTAGCCAGCCGATTGATCGCGCAAAAGGCTGGGTACGAAAATCCGGACCGGGCCTATACGGCAGGCTTGATGCAGAACATTGGAACGATCGTCATGGACCGTTTCTACACCGATGAACTGGGCCATGTGATTGCCGAGGTGGAAGCGGGACGATCGGCACTGGCTGCGGAGCGCGCGGTGCTGGGCATTCATCACGCCGAAATTGGAGCTCGCTTGGCCACCAAGTGGGAACTGCCGGAATCGCTCACGGACACCATTCGATTCCACCATGACCCGGCTAGCGCCACTGTGGACCCCATGCTCGCAAGTACCGTGCACCTGGCAGAAACCATGCTAGGAGTGCACGGTGAGGACGGTCTGGCACCGCCCGCTGCACACGAGGTCTGTGAAGCGGCCTTTGAACTAACAGGATTGGGTCCCGAAGATTTTGAGCTCCTGGAAACCATGCTGCTCGACGAATTGCGCAAGGCCCAAGATCTATTCACGGCCTAGGCTGCGTGTTGGGTCTCGGCGAATAGCGGAAATTGGTAGCGGAAACCTGCGAGCTGCAACCGGCGAACGATTCGTCCGGTGTCAGCGAGGTGCATCGCCCCTGGGGAGCTTTCCATGGGGTGGGCAACGGGACTCGAACCCGCGGCCTCCAGAATCACAATCTGGCGTTCTAACCAACTGAACTACGCCCACCATGGATGCTATTTGCTGAGGGAAGGATCCTCTGCGAGGGCCCCCATGTCAAGTACCCGGCGAAAAACTTCGTGGGTACTTTTCGATAGGGGTCCAAAAGTTTGATGGGACGACCCCCTGGATCAAACGGTTTGGCGGGAAGAACATGTCATCTCCATCAGATCAAGAGTGGGGCGCGCGGGCGGAGGCGCGGATGTGATTGGGGTGATGCGAGGCCGCTTGCGGTAAAATCCACGGCCCGCCAAAGGGCGGCGGTGTGTTGGTGCGCAGCGTACAGCCGTAACAGGCCGACAGATGCGCATCGGTGAACACCTCTTTGGGGGTGCCAACACCTTGGACCCGGCCTTGGTCCAAAAGTGTGACCCGATCCGCGAACATGGCAGTGAGGTTCAGATCATGCATGACGGCGACAACGCCGCCGCCCATTTGCGCGAAATCATGGGCGATTTGCATGAC
>JARGOW010000566.1:0-728 GCA_029212955.1 Planctomycetota bacterium
CGACTGGACCCCGGTCACCGAGCCCTGGGTCTACAACGTCGCCGAAGAACTGGGCGGCTGATACGGCGTCAGACCCCCTGCCGCCTATTGCCGGCACAAGAGTGCCGCATCAGAGAGCGTCCAGAATCGAAAGTTCTGGACGCTCTCTTGATGCGGCACTTTTGTGCCGGCAATAGGCGGCAGGGGGTCTGACGCCGTACAATCCGCCCCATGAAAATCCTGGCCGAGCACCTGCCCGCACTGTGCGCGGAATTGTCCGACCTTTGCAAGGGTCTCCAGGTCAAGGACATCGCTGGCCTGCCGCCCCGGGACATGCTGCTGATCTTGGATGCGGAGGAACGGGATCCCGACGGCCCCGCCGTTTTTCGCATCCGATTGTCCGCCGCACGTCGCACGCCGCGCATCCATTTGCAGCACGGCCGCACCCGTCGCCACAAGGGTCCCATCGGCCCATTCTTCCAGCACTTGCAAGAGGAACTGATCGGAGCGCGGGTGAAGTCCATCGAGCCCGTGCGCGGCGATCGCATCGTGATGATCACATTCAGCGATGCGCCCGGCGGCGAAACACGCTCATTGCTGCTCGAACTGTTCGGCGCCCACGCCAACATGTACCTGCTCGGACCCGAAGATCGGTTGCTCGCGCATCTCATTCCGCCGCCCGTGCCCAAGGATGGAAGCCCCCCCCGCCTGGCCCTGGGCGAGGTGTGGCAAGCTCCCCAGGGCAGTCA
>JARGOW010000566.1:738-2923 GCA_029212955.1 Planctomycetota bacterium
CCAAGGGCCAAGCGCCGACCCTCGAAGAAAGCTTCCCCGAGCCCGAATCACAGGAAAGGGCCCCGTTGGCAGCACTTTCGTGGCGCATCGAAGCCCTGCTCGATCCCCTGGCGGAGGAGCACCATCTGGCCGATGAACGCAAGCGTCTGATCGCTCGGATCGACCGCAAGCTAGCCCGGGCGCAACACCGCATCAAGGGCCTGGAAGAACGCGAAAGCGCGGCCCACACATTGGACCGCGTGCGCCAGGATGGGGAACTATTGAAAGCCTGCATGGGCCAGATCAAACGCGGCATGACCCGTGTCACCGTGCAAGATTGGTTCGCCGAAGGCACGCCCGATCGGGTGCTGACCCTGGACCCCAAACGTGACCCCCTCGAGAACGTGCAAAAGTTCTTCGCGCGCTACAAAAAACTGCAGCGCAGCGCACAAAACCTGGAGGGTGAAATGGAGCAGGCCCAGGAGCGATTGCGCGACCTGGAAGAACTTCTAGCCAGCGCCCAGGAACACGAAGACCCGGCCCAACTGGACGGTGAAGCGGTGGACCGCGGGCTCTTGGATGCGCGCCAGGAAGCCGACCAACGCAAGAAGGCCAAACCCCGCGCCCGACTCCCCTACCGAACCTTCGAAGCCCGCGACGGCGCGGAAATCCGCGTGGGGCGCAGCGCCCGGGACAACGACGACCTGACCTTTCGCCACGCCCGGGGCAATGACCTTTGGCTGCACACCGCCGACGTGCCCGGCAGTCACGTGATCCTGCGTGCGGGGCGCAGCAAGGATTTCTCCGATGTGGCCATCCTGGACGCCGCTATGCTGGCCATACATTTCTCGCCCCAAAAGAATGCCTCCCGAGCTTCGATCCATCTGGTGCACCAAAAACAGGTCCACAAACCCAAGGGCGCCAAACCGGGTCTGGTCACCCTCTCCGGCGGAAAACGCCGGGTGGTGCGCATGGATGAGGCCCGGCTGAAGGACCTGCTGCGCACCCAGGGCACCTGAAACCGCCCAAATCCCACATTTCTCGGCCGAAAGGCACAACCGCTGTTGCCCACTTCGATATGGGGTTCACAATGGCTCCGAAACTCCCGATCGACCCCATGAATTCCAAATCACACCCCCGACGCGGCCGTCGCCTTTTGGCCCTGTCCCTGCTGGCCTTGCCCCTCTTTGCTTCTTGCTTCTCCACGGATGACCGCCCCGAGGAATTGTCGGACAAGGAGAAGATCGGGCTCTACTACGAAAGGGCCATGCGCTATTACGGCATGCGCGATTTGGACCGCTGCCAAGATCAGGTCCAAAAGGGCCTGGCCATCGACCCCGAAAATGAGCGGTTCCTTCTCATGCTGGGCCGCTGCCACCAAACCCGGGGTACCCTGCAGGATGTGCTGATCGCCGAGCAGATCTTCCGGGAACACCCGGCTCAAAAGGACTACCGCGTGGTGCAATGCCTGGCGGGCTCCCTGGAACGCAAGGGTGTGTTCTTTGACGAAGCGGCCACCGCCGTGGCCGCGGGTGATCGCTTTACCGAAGCGGCCGATCCCCAAGCCCGCGCCCTCGAGCTCGAAGGCGACGCCAAGGAAGCCTGGTCCGAGGCTTACGAAACCTATGTAGAGGCTCTGAGTCTTTATACGGGCAGCTTCGAAACCCTCAACGGCCTGATGCGCACCAGCGTTTACCTGGGACTCTTCGACGAGAGTTTCGAGTGGTCCACCAAATTCCTTGAATCCCTGGCCGCTTCCAACGAACTCTTCCAAAAGAACCTCAAGGAAGCCGAGATGGTGGGTGCCTCCATCGTCGACATGGAAAAAACCCTGCTCGACAACATGGACTTGGAGACAGAGATTCGCTTGCACCGCTCCGAACTTCTCTACCGCGATAACAAGTCCCGCGAAGCGCTCCTGGAGCTGAATGAGATCCTCGCCAAGGATGAAACCGTCTCCGAGGTCTATGCCCGCCGGGGCCAAATCCTGCACAACCTGGGCGAATACCAACGCTCCACCGATTCGCTGGAGCGCTATATGAGCCTATCCGAAGACCCCTTCGAGCACCCCAATGTGCGTCAAGCGTTCACGCTCATCGAATTGAACAAAGCCGCACTTGAGCTGGCTCGCAACTCCGCGACCAAGTAGGGCGATCCAACGGGTGTTCGCGCCCCATGCCCCATTAAAGAAACCCGGGCCGAACAG
>JARGOW010000567.1 GCA_029212955.1 Planctomycetota bacterium
CATGGTGATGGCGTGCTTCTCCCCCTTGTATTCGACCTCGTAGCTTCCTTCTAGCTGCTTCATGGCTTCCGCGGAAAGTGCGGGGCCGCGCCGTTGCTCGATGCGCTTTTCGACCGACACGCTGCGAGCTTCCACGTATTTGTCGAAGGCTTTGTTGGCGGGAAACAGGTCGGGGAGGTTGAGGGTTCGTTTGCCCTTGGCCAATTCAGCTTTGAGGTCGAGTACAACCGAGGTCTCGAAGTCGTGGAACAACCACAGGGTTGCCGTGCGCTTCTTCAGATCGAAGACGTTCGAGTACAGCGTGGCGACCTTGCTGCCTCTCTGGGCCGCAGCCGAAAGCGCTTCCGCGCACGATTCGACCGTGGTCGCCTTGCGTGCTTTCAGAACGCGGGTAGCCGCGTCGAAGCGAGGGCACTGCCCAGCATCATCCTCCTGCTCCGACTGGTAGAAATTCGTAATGACCTGATACTCGCCACTCTTTCGAATGAAGCGATCGCCTTCGATGATGACCGAATCGCCACTTGCATCGGCGAACATCAACATGGCACTTGTCATCAACGGGCGCAGATCAACCTTCTCCAAGAAGGCGACAACCTCATCTACCGTCGCACAGCTCTCCATGACCTCGTTGATCGGATTGCCCCTATGGCGCTTCTTTCCCTTTTGCTTGCGAAGCGGTTTGGACTTGGTGGCAAAACCATCGAACGCCAACCCTGCGTCGTTCATACCGCCCTGGGGAAAACCATTGCTGTAACCGAGGTACATGACCCCATGTTTTCCGTCCGCCGCAGGCTCAAACCAAACCCGTGTATCCGGCGTCCAGTAGTCCTCGTTGTTGGCGAACAGCACCTCTCCGGAACCGACAACCAAGAAGGCGGAACAAGGTATGGCGGGCAGGCAAAGGATGCTTGCGGTCAGCAGGGTGCGAATCAGCTTCATGGAGTCACACTAGCAGAATTAGGCGAAATGCCGGACGAAGTGCCTTGTAAGGGTTACGGACCCGAACGGGCCTGACACCGCGTGGAATGGAAGCCCAATGGGCATGGTTTGATCACCAACTCGCTACCGGACCGCCTGGGGGGCCGAACGGGGTGTTTTACGTGCCCGAGAGTCGGGCTCTAGACTTGCCCAAATGGGGTCACCCCCTTATCCTCGTCGCCGAAAATGTGGTTTGAGCCTGCTGGCTCCCCCTCCCCACCCCGAGTTCCTATGAATATCGTCGCCTGCGTCAAGCGCGTCCCCAACACCGAGGCTGAAGCCAAGCTGGCTGCGGACGGCCAAGGCCTGGATTCTTCCAGCTACCAGTACATGGTTTCCTTCTACGACGAAATCGCCGTGGAGCAAGCTGTTCAAACCAAGGAAGCCCTCGGCGGCGAGGTCACCGTGTTGTCCCTCGGTTCCAAGGGTGGCACCAAGGAAATTCGCGAGTGCATGGCGAAGGGTGCCGACAAGGCCGTCGTCATGGTCGACGAGAACTGGCAGGATCGTGATTGCCGTTCCACCGCCAAGACCCTCGCCTGCAAGATCGGCGAGCTCGGCGCCGACCTGGTCTACATGGGCAAGGTCGCCACCGATCGGGACAACGGAGCGGTCGGCCCCATGGCCGCCACCTTCCTGGGCTGGGCTTGCGTCACCGACGTGATCGCCCTCGAGCTGACCGCCACCGGCGGAACCGCCAAGCGTGAAACCGAAGCGGGTATCGAGACCGTCGAATTCGACATGCCGGCCATCATCACCTGCAACAAGGGCCTCAACGAGCCGCGCTACGCTGGCCTGAAAGGCATCATGGCCGCCAAGAAGAAACCCCTCGAGGAAGTCGACGTGGAAGGCGTGGACAACCAAGCCCAAGTCGCCAAGGTCAGCCTGCCCGAGCCCCGCAAGGAAGGCCGCATGGTCGACGGCGTCGACGCCCTCATCGAAGCCCTTCGCAACGAAGCCAACGTCCTCTAGTCCCAAGCCCCACTACGAATCATGTCTAACTTCATCGTATACGTTGAGCAGCAGGACGGATCCCAAGCTGGCCTCGAAGCCCTCGGCGCCGTGAACGCCGCCGGCGCCACCGCCACCGCAATCCTCTCCGGAGCGGGCGCTGCCGACGCTGCCGGGAAACTGGCCCAGGCCGGTGTGACCAACGCCATTTGCATGGACGGTGCCGGTAGCGAAAGCCCCGACGCCCTGGCCAAGGCCATCGCCGACATCGTCTCAGGCCAAAGCGCCAAGGGTTTCCTGGCCGCCGCCACCTCCAAGGGCCGCGACCTGGCACCCCGCGTGGCCGCCCACCTGGACGCCGTACTCTTCTCCGACATCACCGGCCTCGAGGCCGCTGGCGACTCCTTCCAGGTCACCCGCCCGTGGTTGGCCGGCAAGGCCATCGCCACGCTGACCTCCAGCGCATCGGCCCTATGCGCCACCACGCGCCTCAACGTCTTCCCGACAGCTGAGGGCAGCGCCCCCGCCGTGGAGACGCAAACCCTGGCTGAAGCGGGCAAGATTCGCGTGGTCGGTTTGGAAGCCAAAGCCAAGGCCAAGCTCGACGTCATGGAAGCCCCGGTTGTCGTCTCCGGCGGCCGTGGGCTCAAGGAAGCCGAGAACTTCGCCATCCTGGAAGGCCTGGCCGACGCATTCGGTGACGCCGCCGTGGGCGCCAGTCGCGCCGTGGTCGATGCCGGATGGCGTCCCCACTCCGAGCAGGTCGGCCAAACCGGCAAGACCGTCTCCCCCAAGCTGTACTTCGCCGTGGGCATCTCCGGCGCCATCCAGCACCTGGCCGGCATGAAAACCTCCGGCACCATCGTGGCCATCAACAAGGACGCCGACGCCCCGATCTTCAAGGTCGCCGACTACGGCATCGTGGGCGACGCCCTCGAAATCGTGCCCCAGATCACCGAAGCTGTGGCCAAGATCAAAGCCCAG
>JARGOW010000568.1 GCA_029212955.1 Planctomycetota bacterium
GCTGTGGATGCGCAGAAGCACGCCGGAGTGGCCCGGGGCCACGGAGGGATCGCCACGCCACTCCTAGGTCAGTTCGAAGCTAGTGTAGTGCGCGTCGGTGAAGATGTAGCCCGAGGGGCGGCCTTCGCAGCGCAGCACGCCGTCTTTCACGGACCAAACGTCATCGCGCTGCGCGCCGCCATTCAGGAAGTGATTCCAGCCTTGCAGGTCCTTGCCGTTGAAAAGGTCGATCGCCTCGCCGAACTCGGGTCGACGGTTTGGGTTGGCTGTGAGCAGGCTGGCCAGATCCGCCAGGTCCCGGGCCTCCAATCCTAGGGCAAGGGCCGAGGGCATGGTTGAGACCGGGCTCTTGCGGCGATTCTTGACCAGGGAAGCGTCGATCACCGATCGCTTGCCCGCCAGGTCGCGCAGCACGATGGAATCGCCATCGGCTAGGATGGAGCCTGCCATGGTGCGGCCGTCGGTCAACTCCAAGGTCCAATTGTCATATCCGAAGGCCAGGGATTCGCTGGGGTGCAACATGGACTTGAGCAGGCCTTCCCGGCCGTACTTCTGGTGGATGGCCGTGAGGTCGGGGCCGATCGTGCCGCCGAGTCCCTCAAAAAAGTGACAGGCGCTGCAGGTGGCGCGACCGCGGAACAATTCCCGACCCCTGGATTCGGTGCCTTGGATTCTGGCGAGATCGGCAAGGGGGGGCAGGGCTTGTCCGCTGCTGGTCGTCAGGGGGAACACTTCGCTGGCCAGGGCGCGCACAGCCAGGTCGTCGTGGGCGTGCAATCGACTTTGAACAAGGCCGCGCATGGATGCCGGTAGGGTGTCCTTACGGGCTTGTTCGAGCATGTAGAGGGCTCCGGGGACGGTGGCCAGTAACTGTTCGGCTGCGTCCAAATCCCCGCCGATGGCGGCCAATCGTTGGGCTTCTTGGTCGCCCTCATTGATACGTTTCTCGCCGTAGACCGCAAAGCGAATGGAGGGTTGGGCCGAGCCCTGATCGCCGCCATCATCGGGCGCGCAGGCGACTTTCAGGGTGAGCGCATCCAGGGGAAGGGGAAAGCCAATCTGGGAGGGTGCGTGGGTGCCGATGCCCTCCAGGAAAACCTGATTGTCCACTTTCAATTCTCCGCCGTTGCAGTTTTTGCCCCATTGCACGGAGCCCCAACCGGCCTGGGCCTTGAACCAGGGGATTTGCTTGAGGGAGTGGGATCCTTGGGCCGTGATGAGGGTGGGCTGGACCCAATCCGCCCAGTCGAAACCGTTGCCATTGCCGCCGTCTTCCACCACGAGCCAGATGTTTTCCATGCCGCGCACGTCGACCTCGGCCAGAACAATTTTTTCGGTGACCATCTTGGAGCGCCAAAGCAGGTCCGCGGACTCGAATTCGCTGCCCAAGCTGCCTTTCAGACCGAATCCGCTCCAAAGGTTGGTGCTGCGATTTTCGACCCAGTGGGAGGCGTAGTCGCGGATGTCCGTGGCGCCGGCCAGGGCTTGGCTGACCATGAATTCTGCGGCCTGGCGTTCGGGCATGAAGGCGATGGCGTCCAGGCACTTGCGGCGGATTTTGAGGTCCACGGACATTTGCGTGGCCTCGGTTTTCAGCAGGGCGAAGGCTTCAGGCGGGTGCAAGCGCCAGGCGAAGTCGCGGATGTGGGCTCGGTCTTTTGCCGGGTCGAGTCGGTCGAGAAGGGCCAGGTAGAGTTCGCTTTCTTTGTGTTGTGCGCCCAGACCGATGGATTCCAGGTAGGCGCGATCCTCCCCGTCGTACTGCAGCGCGAAGTCGATCAGCATGTCGGCGCAGGCGGACCACGGCACGTATTCTAGGCGCGTGGCGGCGCGGGCGCGGACCAGGGCGCTGGGGTCCTTGACGAAGAAGCGAATGACGTTTTGGCGGGGGATGCCCGCGCCGAGGCAGGCTTCGAGGGCGGCCAAGCGGACGCGAGGGTCGTTGTCGTTCATGGCCCCGGACAAGGGACCGGTCAGGGCCTTCTCGGCATGGAGTGGGAACGAAGGTTTGGCGGCTTCCGCCCACACGAAGCGAGCATCAATGTTCTCGTGCAGATACCGAACCGAGGCCCGCCGTGCTTTTTTCCTGGCTGGATTCAGTTCACCAGCAGGTGTGGAAGTCGGCCGCAGTTGGAGAATCCTCCCATAGGCTTTGCTATCCCCAGCTGCGTGTCCTCCCACGCCAGGGTCGTACCAATCCGCAACGTAAACCAAGCCGTCTTTGCCCACCGCCACGTCGCTAGGCCTGAACCAACGTCCGCGCTCACCGTTTGCATCCATGCCTGGCTGGAGCAAAACGCTTTCGCTCAGCTTCACCTGGGCGCCATCCAATTCGGGTCGGAAATCAAAAACCATGGAACGTCCAGCGTCCGCCGCTAAAACATGCCCGGTCAACTCGGGGATGAGCCCATGTTCATAAACCGTCACGCCACATGGTCCACCTGCACCGGTCTGCGTCCCCGCCGGCATGACCCCTGGGTCGCCCTGGTGCCAGTGGGCTTCGTAGGTGGTCTGCCCTTCCCGGCGATCCGCTTGCCAGGTGCGCGAGCCCTTCGCCCCAAAGAACCCATAATCCCCGCCCGGAGTGATGCAAACCGCCCGGCAGCCCTGGTTGCCATCGTCGTCATTGTCGAAGGTGTACATCAGGCCGAAACTGTCGACAGCGACCTCGTACTGATTACGGAAGTTGTGGGCGACCACCTCCATAAACTGCCCACTCTTGGCCATGCGCCCGATCAACCCGCCGGTCCAGAACTTGCCGTCATCGGAACGCAACCCCGCCCGGTTGCCCGGATGGGAAGGCCCCCCGCCGTTGTACATGGATCCGCTGCGCAGGGTGAAATTCGAGGCGTCCGTGACCACATGCGGCCCCGCGTTGCCCACGGCCCAGAGCAAATCCCCGCTGGGGTGCTG
>JARGOW010000008.1:0-16237 GCA_029212955.1 Planctomycetota bacterium
CGGATACCGGCCCGACGGTCGTGAGTCCGAGCGTCGGCGTCCGCTCAAGGACTGGCAGGACTGGTGGAAGAAAATGGGCGACGGATTCCTATCCGGGGATTCGGGCTGAAATGGAACTCGAATGGACGGCGGCCCGACGGCGGCTCCGTCGGGGAGCCTCCGCCGGGCCTCCGCTTTTATTCTCGGGGGCCCGTTTCGTGAAACACAACTCCATGTAAAATTACGCAACCAGCGTGCGTTGAGCCTACTAGGGCCTCAAACTAGGGGGCTGCGACAGCCTCTCTCCCGCGATCGATCGCCCCCATGAAACGACCCTTCTCCATCGCTGCCATCGGCGTTTGTCTTGCGCTCCTGTTGGGGGCCCGTCCCACGCCCGTGACCGAGCCCGGCGCTTCGTCTGCGGAAGGTTCCCAGCGCATTCAGGGCTTCTTGGACCGGGCCTCCAGGGAAATGTCCCGGGGCCGCATGGAGATGGCACGGGATGCGATCCAGCAGGTCTTGGAGCGCGATCACAATTCGCGCCAAGGCTGGCAATTGCTGGCGGCCTGGGGGGCCAAGCAGGGGGACAAGGACCTGCAGCTCTGGGCCCTGTATCGGGACTGGCGCCTGGCGGAAGCCCAGGGGCTGACTAAGGCGCAGCGCAAAACCCTCATCGCAGATTTGCAAACGGTGGACCCCACCGGCGGGGGTCTGTTCGAGTTGACCGGGCAGTTCTCGGACAAGCTGCAGAAGTTGGCGGAGAAGTACGAAAAGGAAGGCCGCCCACACGGGGCCATTCGCGTGTACAAGCGCATGCTTTCCTTGGACCCGGAGAATCGGCTGGCGGAGGAAGCGGTGGAGCGCATCGCCTCCGCACCCGATCCGAGCCTCGCTCCCCATGCCACTCCCGTGGATTTGTTCGAGGGCGTGGACCAGGCCTTCATCGATCGGTTCGACGCGGAGCACGACACCTGGGACACGGCGGCCAAGGAGGAGCGAGAGCACTACATCACCATCACCGATACGGGTTACAAGAACCTGATTCGCACGGCCGAAGCCATGGAACAGGTGAATGCCTTCTACCGTGAATTCTTTCAATACGGCGGGGCCGACGATGGCCGCACGGTGCCGCGCATTACAGTACACCTATTCAAGGACAAGGACGAATACCTGGAGAAGGGCATCGGCCCCCCCGTCGAGTGGTCGGCGGGTCACTTTACGGGAAGCCACGTGGAGACCTACCTTCCCGAAACCGGTTTCGAAGGTGTGGTGGGCACGCTTTTCCACGAGGCCGCCCATCAATTCGTGAGCTTGGCCACATCGGCCACGGGCTGGCTGAACGAGGGGCTGGCGTCCTTTTTTGAGGGGACCAAAATTCAATCCAACGGCACGGTGATCATGAACCTGCCGGCGGGCCACCGCCTGTTCCCCTTGGCCAATCGCATGGATAAGGGATGGATGGATTCCTGGGACGACGGTACCGACCCTGCGGATCCGAACAAGTCTTCGGAGAAAGCGCCGACCTTCCGCATCATTGTGGCCAACGAATATTCGTGGGGGCCGCCCTGGTACGCGCCGACTTGGGGGTTGGTGTATTTCCTCTACAACTTCCAGGATCCCTGGGACGGACGCTTCGTGTATCGGGGCGCATTCCAGGAGTTCATCAACTCCTCGGGTGGACGCGTGGGCAAGGGAGCCGTCAAAAATTTTGAAGAGGTGGTCCTGCAGAATCCGCTGAAGGCGATCACGAAGGAGAAGTCCGAAGATTTCGAGCCGCTCCAGCTACCCAAGGACGTGGACGAACTCGATGTGGTGTGGAAGGATTGGATTCTGGCCCTGCGCGATCGCCAGGCCGGTAAATCCGAAACACCCCAACCGTACCTGCGTTGGGCGCGCTTTGCCGCGGAAGCCGGCATGGGGCCCGAGGCCAAGGAACTGTACGAAAAGGCCCTCTTGGAGGATGCCCAGGATGTGGAGGCCCTCGACGGCCTGGCACGTGTTCTCGAGGAAGAGTTTGAAGAGACCGACCGGGCGTCGATCCTTTTAGAGCGCCTACTGCGCGTCTACGAGGCGGATCCGGACATGAATCCGGTGACCATTGCAGCCCTGGAGCGGCGCATCAAGAAACTCGACCCGGCCCGGCGCAACCTGACTAAAATCGAGGACGAACTGCTGCGCCAGGCCGAGGTGGAACTGTTGGCCTATCGCGAAGCCGGTCACCCGCGCATGGTGCTCGAGTGGGCACGCCGACTGGGTCGCGACTTCGGCGAGGCCCGCTTCTACGACATGTACCGCGAGGTCGTGATGGAATGGGGTGGAAGCGTGGATCTTTGGGATCGCATCTACAACGAGGAGAACCTGGATGGTTGGCTGTACGGTTCCGACGCTTTTTCGCCGGAGGGGGCCCACCTGCGCGCCACATTCGGGGATTACCGCACGGACAACTATGCCTTCCGTTTCCTGACCTTGGATCGCTTGACCAGCGGAGATTATTCCCTGGAAACCGAGCTGGAAGTGCGCCGGGGCAGGGGGTCCTTTGGCGGAATCGTCTTTGGTCAAAAGGGCACCAACGATTTCCATGCGGTGGCTTTGTTCCCCGGTGAGAAGCGTGAGGGCGCGGCGGACACGGGGTATCTCGATCTATTCAGTTCGTTCGGTGGCACGATCAAAACCTGGCGCCACGTGCCCCAGGTGGTGGAGCCGCCCTCGGGCCATTCCGTGGCCAGTGTTTGGCACAAGATCCGTCTGGATGTGACCGGCCGTGAGGTGGACGTTTGGGTGGACGGGGAACGTTTGACCACCCACCGATTCGCCAGCCGTGCCGTGTTGACCGGTTCGGTGGGGTTGATGCTCGGACCGGGCAAAGCCAGCTTCCGCAACGTGCGCTTCATCGGCCGAGATCCGCGGGACCCCGCAGGCCGCGTGGACCGGGAAGCGCGATTGAAAACCCTGGGTGTGGGCACGGGTGAACCTGTAGGTGGAAGCTACCAGGACCTGGTGCCCCCGTTCCCCGAGGTGGATACCTGGGTGCAAGGGCGGCGTGAGAATTGGAAGGAGGCCGGCCCCGTCCCCCAATTGCTGGTGTTGTTCAGCATGCAGCAGAACGACATGATGCCCTTGCACGACTGGCTGCGGGACCTGCACGAACAGGGGGAGGAGTATGGTCTCCAGATCGTGCAAATCGCCCAGTGTTGGGATAAGAGCAAGCTTCGTTTCTATCTGGATGAACATGCGTTCCCGGGCGTGGTGGGAGTGGACAAGAAATCCCAGGTGCCCGGTGGGTTAGGTGCCACCTTCGATGCGTATTCCATCTCGCGATTCAACCTTCCCCGTTTGATCCTGATCGACCCTTCGGGCAAGGTCGCCTGGGAGGGGGATCCCGGGTTCAAGGTGGGCCAGGTGCCCGAGGCACCCTACGCCACTTTCCTGGATGACCCCCTGCAGGCCATGGTCGCAGACTTCCATCTGGTGGAGCGCGAGGAGTGGCGCCAGGCTTGGAATGACGGGAACCGAGAGCTCCTGTTGAGTGGCGCCCTGGAGGAAGTCTTGCCCGTTCTACAGCAGGCCAAGGACTTCGGCACCGCCTACAGCTCCGAGGCGCGTCGGGCCCAGGGCGTGCTCAAGCGATTGCAAACTTTGACATCCAAGCCGGATTCGGCCATCGCATTCCTGGAGGCGGAGAATGGCCACGCAGCTGCTCCGGTCCTGAAAGCCTGGTTCGCCATGATGGAGAGCCCGCTCGATCGCAAGCAGGCCAAGGCCCTGGGCAAACTGCTCGGCAGCAAACAGGCCAAGGGCTTCACCAAGTTGGCGCGCAAAATGGGCGGCTATCTGAAGAAGGGCAAGGACTTGGACAGCAAGATCCCGGTCTGGATTGCCGAAATGGACGCGCTCCGGCTTCCTTTCGTACCCAAACGCCTCGACGACATTCGGGAAGCGCTGGATGCCGGGGACCAGGATCGGGTACTCGAACTCCTGGGGAAGGTGGAATCCTGGCCCGCCGCCTGGACCGTCGAGACCCTGCTATGGTCCTGATGCCGAAATGGCCTGCCCATGCGGGCCGATCCGTATCCCTCGAAACGTTTCGCGGATTGCTACAATCCCATTCTCGACCCACGTTAGGGTGGGTCCAAGTGCCGCGTTGAACTCCACAGGAAGCCCGTTCGAATGAAAATGCCCGTGAAAATCGTCCTGCTGCTCAGCCTGTTGGCATTGGCCGCTTGCCAGTCCGCAACCAAGGAAAACATGTCCCAGGAAACTTCACCGTCGACCAGTTCCGATGGGTTGACCGTGGACCAGGTCGTGGATGATTGGCACCAAGCCGCCTCGGATGTGGACGCGGATCGCTACCTGGGCTACCTGGCGGAGGAATCCGTGTTCCTGGGCACGGACCCTGGCGAACGTTGGGACAAGACACAGTTTTCGGCCTATGTGGAGCACTACTTCAAGGATCTAAACCGGGGCTGGACCTACCGCCCAAGCCAGCGCATGGTGAGTTTTGGGCCCGATGGCAAGACCGCATGGTTCGATGAACTCTTGGACCACGACCGATACGGGGTGCTGCGCGGGACCGGCGTGTTGCAACGCAAAGCGACTGGCTGGCGCATCGTGCACTACAGTATGACCTTCGCCGTGCCCAACGGACTTGTGGATGGCTTGAGGCAGCTCCTGGATCAGGCGGAGGAGACCGCTTCGGAAGAAGGGGTCGAACCCGCTGAGTAGAACGGCGAGGTCGCCTAGGCCCGCCGCAGGGGCTTGCTACGCCAGGCCAAGAACAGGACTTGGGCCACCGTGGCTAGGCTGAATGAACCCGCCACGTAGAGCAGCCCGTGGTGGCCAACCAGTCGGCTGGATATCTGCCCCGTGTGCTCGATCGAGAAGTGCAAACAGATGGCCGCCACAACCAGGAAGAGGCCCATGCTCATGGTGACCGAGCGCGTACGCCCCGCTCCCACGAGCAGACCCAGGTGCAAACTTTGGCTCGCCAACAGACCAGGTTGGGGCAGGCTGAGCAACAGGCCGCCCGCTGCCAGAGCGGTCAGGATCGGGGGCATCTCAAACAGCACCCGGAACAATTCCTGACCCCAAGGACCCAGGGCGAAGATCGCGAGCAATCCAGTGTTGGCCAGGGCCAAGAGTCGGGTGAAGCGCATGAGCCGCGGCACGCTGCCAGGGATCTCGCACAGGCGAATGACCACCTCGTTGTAGGCCAGGGCCATGGAACGAGGAATGAAGACGATGCCGTGCAAGGCTTGCCAGACGGCCAGGGAATCCAAGGAATGGGGCATGCGGTTCATGGCCGCCGATCCCAAGGGCATGGCCAGAAAACCAATGATTGGAGTCAGGGCCAGTGGCGTGTAAAAGCGCACGAAGCCCGACAATCGAAGGGGGTCGCGACCGGTGCCTTCGGTGTCGTCCAAGGCACGGATGCAAGGCTGAACGACCCAGCCGATGTAGATGGCTTCGGCCGTGACACCCGCGGAGAGGGCTAGCCCCGCCGTCAACGCACCGGACACGTCCATTGCGTAACAGATCACGAGGACCAGGCAATCGGCCGACAGGCGCACCAGGGTGCCTTGCGTCACGCCCTTGCCCCGTTCCGCACGGATCAGGATGCCCTGCTGGAAGCGCCGGTATGCGATGGCCATGGTCCAAGGGATGAGGGCCAGCATGGCGGGGTATGCCGCGGTGGCCACCTCGGGCTGGGCACCGATCCAGTCCAGGGCCACCGTGTTGTAGAACATGGGGAGGCAAACCACCGCATGCAACCCCGACAGGGTCACGCCCAGGAACATGGCGTAGCGCTTGACCTGCAAGAAACTCTGGCGATCCCGGCACAGGGCCGTGGATGCGGAGAGAAGCATGACCACAGGGCCTTCGATCAGCAGGGCCAAGGGGAAGGCGATGGAGCTGACAGCGGCCATCTGCACCTTGAAGTCCACCATGCGCCCGATGACCGCGGTGATCAAGGGCAGCTCGATGGCCATGCAAAGCCAGGAGAGTGCCAGGGGGCTCCAAAGCCGGAAGATCCGCCCCATGGTTACGGGCGGGTTGGATGGGGTTTGGGCGGAGGTCATGGCGGGGCATCGCCAGGGACCGGTCCGGTCGGGCGGCCCGTATGATTCCCGGGGGTTCGCCCATTGGGAAGGGGGAACCGGAAACAACCGTTCAGGGGCGAGCGGGGCAGGCACTTGGCTTGGCCAAGTCACGGGGGCCGCGGACCTGGAGGTCCATCCGGAAAGGCGGGGCGGGACCCGAATCGATCGGGCCCGGTTCCGGACGCCCGGGTGGTGGATCGAAGAACCAGGCACGAAAAAGGTCCCGGAGCTGCCTCACTTTAGTGATGACTCTCCGGGACCCAAGCCGATGCGTAGACGTTTCACCCGCACCGGAACTAAGGGCTATGTCGCCCTATTGGGCTATTCGTCTGAACTGGACCCTGGGCTTTTGTTGGCTTTCACCGCATTTGCATCGATTTCGAACAGGGGAGAGCGATCGGATTCCCCATCGGACTTCGGCTCCTCCGGGGGGGCTTCGTCGACTTTCGGCTCCGGGTCTTCGGTGGTCAACTCGCCGCTTTCCACCTGCATCACATGCTCGGTGGGGGCCGTACCGGTTCCCGGGCCCGGCGTTCCGAAGGGATCATCCCCATCGCCTTCCGCCTTCAGCAATTCTCCCATGCGTCCACGCAGGGCAGAGCCCTTCCAGCTGGGCAGCACATAGACCCAGCCCTGGAAGCGCTGGTTGAGCAGGTCGGCCTCTGCCAAGACTTGTTCTTTCGGGAGTCCCGCAGCGGCTTCGGATCCACCTTGCAGATCGATGGAGGGGACCCCGTTGACCTCCGGGCCCTGATACCCCAGTCGGCCGCCCTCGGTGGAGTGATCCGCGTGCAAGCGCACATAGACCAAATCGTCCTGTTCCCAGGATTCGATGGCCACATGCAGGTTGTCCGTGGTCCAGAACTCCGCGCGCACGGCGTCCCCGTCTGCCAGGTTTGCCTGATCGGCGGGCTTCACGTCCTGTAGTTTGAGTCCCTGGAGTGCGGAGGCAAACCGGGAGGTCACCCATTCGCTCTGGGGCTCTTTTCCCTCGGGTAGATTGAGGATGGAAAGGGGAGTGTTTTTACCGGAGTCCTTAGGCCGGCCGAGGAGCACCACTTCGCCGTCGGGGTGGGTGATCCGAACGTTGGCCATTTGATCGGACGGGATATCGATCAGGGTGTTTTCCAACCAATTCATCAGGTCCGGATCCAGGGCCAGGGCCCCCGAGGCAGCCCAACAAACCGGATCCCCATCCAAGCGGACGAAATAGGCCTCCGCGGCGGAACGGTCCCGCCGGCGGCCCACCCAAAGCGAAGCCAATTCGTTGCCTTCCCCGTCGCTCAGGCCCACAAAACCGGCCCGATCCCCATCGCTTGAATCGGTGTGCAATCCCAGGGCCTGGTAGCGTTCGGGTTTGCTGGTCTTCTGTTCCAGCCGCTCGGAGCGCGCCATGGCCAGTACGAGCCCGTCGAGCTTTTTTCGATCCGCCGGGTATTGGGCCCGGTCGGGTACGGTCCATTGGCCAGATTCGTTGCGATCGAATTGCAGGGTGCCGAGGGTTCCCTTGATTTGAACGCGACGGACCTGGTTGATGCGCTTTTGTAAATCGGGCAGAAGTCGGTTTTGGGAGGCACTCGAGGTCCCGCTCCCTTGCGATTCGGTGTTTAAAAGGCGGGTGCCGCCCCAGAGCAAACCGGCGCCCAACAACATGGCGATCAGGGTCTTGGAGTTCATGAGGACTTCCTCGTGCGCTTGCCGTTGGCGGCGGTCAGTAGGGCCAGAATCAGAAGCAAGGCTGGAACCAACAGGGTGTTGAAAATTTTGAGCCGGGTGCCGAGCGCCTTGATCTCAGAGTTGAGTTGGCGGCGGACCTCACGGCTTTCCTTGCGCTGCAGAAGCATGGTCTCCTGGAGTTTCTCCAGCTCCTCGGTCTGCGCGTCGTCGAGCAGCAGGCCACCGGCGGCTTCGCCGGGAGCTTGCAAGGCGGCCAGGCGATCTTCGGTCTGCCGGATCTCCGCTTCGAGTTCATCCTGCTTGGTTTGCAGGCGCTCGCGGGCAGCCATTTCCAACTCGGCTTTCTTGTGGAAGGGCCGGGCGAAGCCCTCCCGGCTGCGCAGGCCAATCAAGTCCGTGGAGCCGCTCAGGTTCTCGAGCACGTTCACAACGAAACTGCCGTTGCCGGTGTTGGGCATGAGATAGGGGCCCATGCGCTGCACCCAAAGTTGGTCGGAGAGCATGTCCGTATCGGCGACCAGCACCGCGTGGAAGGGAGCGCTCGAAGCGGACAGGTGCGTGGGCCGTTCGTCGGTTTCGGTTCCTTCCGGAAGGGCGGGGGCCCCGTCCGGGAAAGCGCTGGGAACCGAGTCCCCGTGGATTCGAATGGCCAAGTCCGCGGGGGCTCCGCTGGGCGCAAACATTTCCACCATGCGGGTGGGGTCCTGCATTCCCATTTGAAGCATGGTGGCATCCATGGCGCCCGCACCCTCCTCGGTGGTTCGCATGAGCGAGTCGAGGGTCAAGGTCGAGTTGTCCAAGGCGACAAATGCGCCCGGCGTGAGCATTTTGACCGAGGAGAGTCCCCGGGTCGTGAAGTCCTCCTCATCCAGGCAGTCACTGTCCAATCCCAGGAACACCTGGAGGAAGACACCAGCGGCCACCTGTTGGGCTTTGTTTTGATCCCCAGCGATGGATTGGGTATCCATGGCCACGCCCCATGCGGTCAGCAGGGATTCCATGTGGGAGGAGCGATCGGCACTCATGGCGCCGCGGGGGTCCGAGGGGTCCACGGGTTGGAACCAACTGTGGGGATCCACGAAGGCCAGGATTCGACCTCCGCGCAGGGCGAATTGGTCGATGGCGTAAAGGGCGGTATCGGGCAGCCCTTGCGGGTGGACCAGCATCAAGACATCCACCTCGGCGTCCACGCCGGTGAGGGTGGGTTCCAGGGTTCGGACCTCTTGGGTCTGGGAGATATAGTCCAGGATCGCCCAGCGCGGTCCCGGTTGCCCCGTGCGCGGATCGGGACCTCCCCCGTCCATGGGCAAGCTGGAAAGTACTCCAATCAGGGGCCGTTCCTCGGTTCCCAATCGGTAGATCAACTGGGTGATGTCGTACTCCAAGGAGGATTCGCGGCTAGGCTCGAAGAACGGGATGACCTCGGTGTCATCCACGCTGTTCGTGCCGACCAATCCGAAGAACAGTCGATCTCCGGCCTCGTTGATTCGGAAGCCCGAAAGGCCCGCCTGGGTGGCGGCGTCTTCGCTTTCCGAAAAGGGCTCGGTGTGGATGATCTCCAGACGCACCATGGAGTCGGCCTTGGCTTCGTACTCTTCCAACAACTCGCGAACGCGCTGGGCGTAGGCGGGGATGGGGGAGCCATCGGGAGCGCTGGATTTGCTATAGAAAAACTTCAGGTCGAGCGGTTCATCCAACTTGCCCAGGATGTTTTGGGACCCCTCGGAAAGGCTGTACAGCCCATTCTGCGTTAGGTCCACGCGCATCTTGCGCAGGGCGGTTTCGGAGAACTGGTTGACGCCGATGAAGAGCACCAACGCGACGATCAGTCCGGTGATTGAAAAGAGTTGCTTACCCATGGTCGTGCCTCTTTGGATGGCCTAGCGGGCCTTGGTGTGGTCCACGACCACGGCGTTGGCGAACAGGAGAAGACTGATGAACGACAGGAAGAACACGATGTCGCGGAAGTCCACCACGCCACGGGAAATGGCGTTGAAGTGGGTGAACAGGCTCATGGATCGTACCCATTCGACCATGGCTTCGGGCAGGAAGGTGCGCGCCACATCGATCACTCCGGGTTGACCCGCCAGGAAAAACACCAGGCATGCGATCAACGAGATCACGAAAGCGATGACCTGGTTTTTGGTGAAGGCGGAGACCAGGGAGCCGATGGCCAGGTAGGCGCCAGCCATCAGGAAGGAACCCATGTAGCCGGCGAAGATGACACCGTGGTCGGGTTCGCCCAGATAGGCCACCGACATCCAATTGGTGCAGGTCAAGATCAATGCGACCCCGATGAAGGCCCAGGCCGCTAGGAACTTGCCCAATACAGCCCCACCCATAGAAATGGGCAAGGTCAAAAGACATTCGATAGTCCCCGAACGCCGCTCCTCGGCCCAAAGCCGCATGGATAGGGCGGGAATCAGGGCCAAGTAAAGGATGGGGTGGACCGAAAAGAACGAGCGCAGGTCCGCCTGGCCGCGTTCATAAAATTGGCCCATGACCCAGGTCAGGTAGCCGCTCAAGATCAGGAAGATGATCAGGAAAACGTAGGCCACCGGGGTTCCGAAATAGCCCCCGAGTTCGCGCCTGAAAACGGTGATGGTTCCGCGCATGGTTTAGGCCTCCTCTTGGGTGGACGGCATGCCGTGGCCGATGGTGATGGAACGGAACACGTCATCCAGGCGTCCGCGATCCACGTGCATGTCCTCCAAGGACCAGTCGCGGTCGCGGGCCTTGTCGGAAACAGCGTGAAGAACCGATTGCCCGGCCTGGGGGAAGATTCGGAAGCCCCGGTGGGCTTCGTCCTCATCCAGGGGCTCGACCAGGGAAACGTGGGGCAGGTTGGACAACTGTAGGAACGCGTCGGCGGGAACTTCCGTGTCGAAGCGAATCTCCACGGCGCCCGCAAAGCGCGAACTTTTGCGCAGGTCCGAGGGGGAGCCGTTGAAGCAAAGGGCACCCTTGGACAGGATCGCCACCCGCGTGCACACGGCTTCGACCTCCTCCAGGATATGGGTGGAGAGAATGATGGTCTTGCCCTGGGCCATGGAGCGGATCAGGTCGCGCACCTGTTCTTTTTGATTGGGGTCCAATCCATCGGTGGGCTCGTCGAGCACCAACACGTCCGGGTTGTGCAGGATGGCTTGGGCCAGGCCCACGCGGCGCTTGAATCCTTTGGATAGGGTTTCGATGCGCTGGTGTCGCACACCTTCCAACTCGAGTAGACCCAGGGCTCGGTCCACCGCAGCCATCCGGTCGGCGGGGTCCATCCCGCGGGCCCGTGCCGAAAACACGAGCAGGGCTTCGGGCGTCATGTCCGGATAGAGGGGTGCGCCCTCGGGCAGGTATCCGATGCTCGACTTGGCACCTAGGGGGTCCTTGGAAACGTCCTTGCCCATCACCGAAACCCGGCCGGCATCGGGGCTCAGAAAGCCCGTGATCATTTTCATGGTCGTGGACTTGCCCGCACCGTTGGGGCCGAGGAAGCCCAGCACCTCGCCCGGCATCACGTTCAGGGTCACATCTTCCACCGCCTGGAGGCGGCCGAAGCGCTTGCTAAGGTTTTGAATCTCGATCATCGGAGGAATGGTTCCCGTGGAACTCGGTCCGTGGAAGTTGGCCCCGGACCGCAGGAAAGGATGATTGATACCCGGGCCTGGGGTGGGGTTCAAGTATGGGAAGGGGCTCCCGGCCCAAGGGCGAGGGCAGTGCGGTATATGGGATATGGGGGCCTGGATCGGCGATACGCGGACCCGTGGGTCGCGTTGGCGGAAATCTTGGGCTTCGGGGGCTGTATACCCTCGCCCAAACCGTGGATCTGGCCGATGCAGCTGATTCCGGGCCCTTCTCCTCTCCCCACCCGTCCCATGTTTCAATACCTGCGTACCACACTCCTGCTCACCGTTTTTGCGGCCTCTCCGGCCCTGGCCCAGGAGTGGTCGGCGCCCGATGGCAAGGCCCTGCACTGGTTTGGGTATTCGGTGGTCAGCGATGGGGGGTGGCAATTGGCGGGGGCGCCCTTTGAATCAGGAGCCGGGCATCGCTCGGGTGCCGCATATCTGCGTGGCACGGAAAGTGGGCAGGTGATCAAGATCGCAGCTGCGGACGCATACACTGGGCAGCGCTTCGGCTGGTCCGTGGACTTGGACGGTGAAACCCTGGTGGTGGGTGCACCGGGCCCGGAGGATGGACAAGGTCAAGCCGGTGCGGCCTATGTGTTTCATTGGGAGCCCAGCGGTTGGAAGCAGGTGGCCCGTTTGGATGGCTTGCCCGGACACAGGGGCGATGGATTTGGCCAATCGGTTGCGGTGCATGGGGATCGAATTTTGGTGGGGTCCCCTTGGAATGGGGCAGCCGGTCCCCAGGCGGGGGCTGCCTTCCTGTTCGAGCGCAGCGGGGGCGTCTGGGGTTTGCGCGAGGAAATCCGCACGGCACATACGGGCCCTGGAGATGCCTTTGGATATTCCGTGGATTTGGATGGAACGCGGGGGGCGGTGGGAGCCCTGAGTGACAACGCCGTCGTACACAACGAGGGCGCGGCATACGTATTCGACTTTGACTCCGAATCGGTCCAACTTTTGGCGCGACTTTTGGAATCGAGGCCGCGGCCCCATACGGGTTTTGGGCGGGCCTTGTGCTTGCAGGGCGACCTGTTGGCGGTGGGGGCCAGCGACGACTATGCCCTGGACCCGCGTAGTGGTTCGGTCACGATTTTTGACGGGAACTCCGGCCATTGGACCGAGGTACAACGCTTGCAAGCCCCCGACCTGGCCGTGGGCAACGCCTTCGGGTATTCCGTGGATCTTTCCGATTCGCGCTTGATGGTGGGGGCACCTGCCGCAAACGGTGGACAGGGAACGGCCTACGTATTCGAGTCCTTTGCGGGCCATTGGTTGTTTACTGTGGAGCCCGATCTGCCAGGCTTGCAGGTGGGGGACTTCGTTGGTTCGGACGTGGACATTCAGGCGCCAGGCCCGGTGGTCGGAGCCATGCGCGATTCGGGCAGCGGCTGGAATGCGGGGGTGGTACACCGATTGTTGCCAGAGCAATGGCAGGCCCCCGAGGTGGTGACCTTTTGTGCTTGTGACGAGGGCGGTCCTTGCGGCTCCCAAACCTCCAGCCCCAACGGATGCCCCAACAGCAGCGGCCGAGGGGCTCGCATCGGAATCGAGGGCAGCACTTCGGTTCAGCAGGACAACATGATCCTGCGCATGGAGAATCTGCCGGCGGGGGCGATCGGTTTCTTTTGGATGGGGGAGACCTCCGAGCGCATGCCGCTCTTCGATGGGTATCGATGCGTTCAGGGCGGTTCGCTGGGGCTGGTACGCTGGACCCCCGCCCGGGCCGATCGTGGGGGAGTCCTGCGGACGGGTCCGGGGTTGGTGGAATGGTCCAAAGCCACGGGAGCCACCATGGCGGCTGGATCCGCCTGGTGCTTCCAGGGGATCTACCGGGATGATCGCAGCACCTGTGGCTCGGGGGTAAACCTCTCCGACGCCATGTGGGTGACCCTGGAGCCCTAGGGCCTTCGATTGTCGATCCCCCCTTGGGCGCGTTAAAGGGGGTCGAGCCCCGGATGGGAGCTCCGAGGGGCCCGGGGCCGCGGCGGAAGGGCGGGGTTCATCCCGTGGACTTCAATTGCGATTTCCTTCAATTTTGGGCCCCCGTGGCACCAAAATGCAGGTTTTTACGTCTTGTGGCGGACTGGGAGTTGACGGGAGAGGGGTCGAGGTGCATAGATCCTCAGCCCGGGCCATGCGTCGTGTCGCCCCCCGGGACCCATCACCATGAGCAAAACCCTCGTCATCGTCGAGTCGCCCACCAAAGCCCGGACCCTCAAAAAGTACCTGGGCAGCGATTACATCGTGGAATCCTCCGTGGGTCACATCCGTGACCTGCCGGCCAACGCCGCCGAGGTGCCCGCAAAGCTTAAAGGTGAGGCCTGGTCCCGCTTGGGAGTCAATGTGGAGGAGGACTTTCAGCCCCTCTACATCGTGCGCCCGGACAAGAAGGCCAAGATCAAAGAGCTCAAGGACGCGCTGAAGCAGGTCGACCGACTCCTGCTCGCGACTGATGAAGACCGCGAAGGGGAGGCCATTTCCTGGCACCTTTTGGAGGTCTTGAAGCCCACCATCAAGGTGGAGCGAATGGTGTTCCACGAAATCACCAAAAGCGCGATCATGGATGCCATCGCCAACACGCGCGAGGTGGATTTCAACATGGTGGAGGCCCAGGAAAGCCGTCGTGTGATCGACCGGCTATACGGCTATGAAATTTCTCCGACCCTCTGGCGCAAGGTGCGGCCCAAGCTGAGCGCGGGACGCGTGCAAAGCGTGGCCGTGCGCATGTTGGTGGATCGCGAACGGGCCCGAATGCGCTTCATTGAGGCCGAATACTGGGATTTGGGCGCGGTTTTCGAAACCAAAGAAGGGCGGACTTTCGACGCGCGCTTGACCACGGTCGACGGCATCCGGGTGGCGGTTGGCAAGGATTTCGATCCGGACACGGGCAAGTTGATCGGCAAGCGTCAGGTGGCTCACCTGGACAAGGGTGCTTCCGAATTGCTCAAGAAATCCCTGGAGAGTGGGGACTTCCAAGTCATCAGTGCGGAGGAAAAACCCTTCACCAAAAAGCCCGCGGCGCCGTTCACCACCTCCACCCTGCAACAGGAGGGTGGGCGCAAGTTGCGCTTCGAAGCCAAGCGCACCATGCGCGCGGCCCAGCGCCTCTATGAGAACGGTTTCATCACCTACATGAGAACCGACTCGGTGGTCCTTTCCCAGGCCGCCATCGACCTGGCCCGGGACGCGGTCCAGGAGTTGTACGGTGCCGAGTACCTGCCCGACTCCCCGCGCTCCTACAAGGGCAAGGTCAAGAACGCCCAGGAAGCCCACGAGGCCATCCGCCCCGCAGGGGACGAGGTCGCCACCGTGGACGCCGTTCGTCTCAAGCTCGGTGTGGACGAATCCAAGCTCTATGAGCTGATTCGCATGCGCACCCTGGCTTCCCAGATGAAAGACGCCAAGGGCCGTCGCATGGTGCTCAAGGTGGCCGCCCAGGATGGGGACCGCCAGATCGTGTTCCAGGCCAGCGGTTCGGTGATCGATTTCCCCGGTTTCCTGCGCGCCTACGTGGAAGGCGATGACAGCGGCGATGCCCTGGGGTCCGATGAGACCGTACTGCCGCCCCTCAAGGAGGGCGACAACGTCAAGGCCAAGGAACTCAGCTGCGAGGAGCACCACACCACGCCGCCCGCGCGACTGACCGAAGCTTCCCTGGTCAAAGCCCTCGAAGAATCTGGGGTGGGTCGACCCTCCACCTATGCTTCGATCATCGACACCATCCAAAACCGGAATTACTCCTTTAAGAAAGGCACGGCGCTGGTTCCGACCTTCACCGCATTCGCGGTCACGCGCCTGTTGGAGGAGCACTTTACCACCCTGATCGACCTGACGTTTACGGCGCGCATGGAAGAGCAGTTGGACGCCATCGCCCGGGGCGAAGGCGGCCGCACGGAATACCTGCGTGCCTTCTACCACGGCAACGGAAACCCGGGTTTGAAGCCCCTGGTCGACGATTCGATCGAGGTCATCGACGCACGTACCATTTGCACGATCGCACTGGGGCAGAATTCGGAGGGCCACGACGTGGAGGTGCGCGTGGGTCGCTACGGACCGTTCCTTTCCTGCGAGGAGGATTCCGCACCCCTGGCCGATGACGTGTGTCCGGACGAGGTCGACCTGGCCTTCGCCATCGAGCGCATCGAAGCCAAGAAACGCGGTGCCGATCCCGTGGGCCAACACCCGGACACCCAGGAACCGGTCTACGTGAAGTCCGGCCGCTTCGGTCCCTACGTGCAACTCGGCGATGGCACGGACGACGAGCGCCCCAAGATGGTTTCCTTGCTCAAGGGCATGGATCCCGAGAACTTGCCCTTTGAAACGGCCTTGGCACTATTGTCCCTACCGCGCAACTTGGGCAATGATCCCGAGGGAGAGGAAATCCTGGCCTTCAACGGTCGCTATGGACCCTACATCAAGCGCGGCGCAGACACGCGCAGTTTGACCGCGGAGGACAACCTGCTCGAGATCGATCTGAAGCGCGCCCTCGAACTGTTGGCCCAGGAGAAGCCTGGACGCGGCGGACGCCGCACGGCCACCCCCATCAAGACCTTCGACGACGTGCCCGAGCTCGATGGGGGCCAGATCAAGCTGATGGAAGGCCGCTACGGACCTTACGTTTCCGATGGGGAATACAACGCCTCCCTGCCCAAGGGCGCGAAGGCGGAGGAGCTCACCCTTTCCATGGCCATCGAGCTCTTGGAGGAGCGCCGGGCCAAGGGACCCGCCAAAGGGCGCAAAAAGAAAGCCGCCAAGAAGAAGGCCGTGAAGAAAAAGGTGACCAAAAAGAAGGCCGCCAAAAAAGCCACAAAGAAGGCCACCACAAAAAAGGCCGCTTCAAAAAAAGCCACCACGAAGAAG
>JARGOW010000008.1:16337-20864 GCA_029212955.1 Planctomycetota bacterium
CACAAAGAAGGCCACCACAAAAAAGGCCGCTTCAAAAAAAGCCACCACGAAGAAGAAGGCCACCAAGAAAGCCGCGAGCAAGAAACCCGCAGCCGACAGCGAATAGGAACCTGTTCCCAGGACTCCAAGCGTGTCGCATCAAAACCGCATCGTCCAGGGGGACAATCTGGCCTTTCTCCGGGATCTACCCGAAGGGGTGGTGGACCTGATCTACATCGATCCTCCGTTCAACACGGGCAAGCGGCAGACCCGGCGCAACGTCAAGCACGTGCGCGACGATGGTGGGGATCACACGGGGTTTCAGGGCCAGCGTTACCGCAGCGAGGTCGGGGAAAGCACGGGCTACGGCGACGCGTTCGAGGACTTCCGCGGATTCCTGGAGCCGCGCCTGATCGAGGCCCACCGGGTGCTCAAGTCCACGGGTAGTTTTTTCCTGCACATCGACTACCGGGAAGTGCACTACGCCAAGGTCTGGCTCGACGGCATTTTCGGTCGGGATCACTTTCAGAACGAAATCATCTGGGCCTACGACTATGGCGGCCGCAGCAAGAGCCGCTGGCCCGCCAAGCACGACAACATCCTTTGGTACACAAAGGACGCCAAGGACTTCACGTTCCATCACGATGCCATGGATCGCATTCCATACATGGCGCCCGGCCTGGTGGGTAAGGAAAAGGCGGCCCGGGGCAAAACCCCCACCGACGTTTGGTGGCATACGATCTGCAGCCCCACCGGCAAGGAAAAGACCGGTTACGCCACACAAAAACCCTTGGGCGTGCTCAAGCGATTCATCAATGTGCACACCAGCCCCGGTGATTTGGTCCTGGATTTCTTTGCCGGCAGCGGAACTACCGGTCACGCGGCCGGGGAGCTGGACCGGCATTTCTGGCTGGTGGATGAAAACCCCCAGGCCACACAGATCATGCGCGAACGCCTGTCGGGGTTCGAATTGGAGTTCGAAGACCGAAGCGACGGGGCTTAGCAGGCCCTTTGCAATCAGCGGTTTCCCAGCGGGTCGCCACAAATCGGCAGGCAAGGCGCAAGACTCCCTGAATCGTGACTCTATTCGAGGGGTTCAGGCAACGCCGCCCGTCTCTATTTGCAAAGGCCCGGCGGGGCATTGGTGTTTCGGCGAAGTGCAAGAACCGGAGTGTGGGCCCGGGCGGGGCCCCCTACGATTGGGTTTCACCCCTAAAATGGGAGCCACAGCCATGAAACCTTGCCGCACAAATTTCCGATCCTGGGGGGAGCCTCGATGAGCCCTTCCAAAAATGCCCAGCGCGTGACCGACCTGTGTCGGCTGATCGAAACCAGCGAAAGCGAGCCTTCCCTGGACACCCTATCCAAGCACGTGGGCTTGAGCACCTTCTACGTGCAACGCATCTTCAAAGAGGTCACCGGGGTCACGCCAAAGGCGTATGCCAAGGCCCACCGGGCCGGCCGCGTGCGCCATGCCCTGACAGAAGGCGGCAGCGTCACCGAAGCCATGTACGACGCCGGCTACCAATCCTCTGGCCGATTCTATGGGGAGTCCGACCGAGTGCTCGGCATGAAACCTTCCCAGGTGCGACGGGGTGGCAAGGGCACCGAGATTCGTTTCGCCGTGGGCGAGTGTTCCCTGGGTTCGATCCTAGTGGCCGGTACCTCCATCGGAATCTGCGCCATCCTGATCGGAGACGACGCCCAGGGCCTGGTCGATGACCTGTGCCAGCGATTCTCAAACGCCGAACTCGTGGGTGGCGATGCGGAGTTCGAAAGCTGGGTGGCCCAGGTCGTGGGTTTCGTGGAGCGCCCCTGGACCCAATTCGACCTGCCCCTGGACATCCAGGGCACAGCCTTCCAGCAACGCGTGTGGAGCGCCCTGACCGCCATCCCCCCCGGCGAGACGCGCAGCTACAGCGAGCTCGCCCAGGCCATCGGAGCTCCCAAATCCGCCCGCGCCGTGGCGAGTGCCTGCGCTTCCAACAAACTGGCCGTCGTCATCCCATGCCACCGCGTCGTGCGCACGGACGGCGGCCTCTCCGGCTACCGCTGGGGCATCGATCGCAAGGCCAGCCTGCTGACCAGGGAATCGGCCCATACGGCCAAGGGGCTGGGCACAACTGGCTAGGTCACCAGGGCAAAGCCCCGCGACCCACGGAATTCCAGGGGACTCCGCCCGGGGAAAACAGTACCTTGTGCCCCCACGCGCCCGTAGCTCAGCTGGATAGAGCACCGCACTTCTAATGCGACGGCCACAGGTTCGAATCCTGTCGGGCGTACCAAACAAAGGAGCGACCCCCGCAAACCGACCCCCGCAAATCGACAAGGTGTGCGGGGGTCGCTCCTCGATGAGAGGTCCGAGCATCTAGTGCATGGCCATCATGACCCAGATGCCCGCGGCATAGCCCAGGGCGATGACGGGTGTCCACTTGAGGTGGGCCATAAAGGTGTAATGCTCGCGCGCCACGCCCATGAGGGCCACGCCGGCCGCGGAGCCCACCGACAACATGGAGCCGCCGATACCCGCCGTGAGCGTGACCAGGAGCCAGTTAAATGTGTCCATGTCCGGATCCATGCCGAGCACGGCGAACATGACGGGCACGTTGTCCACGATGGCGGAAAGTGCGCCCACGCTCACGTTGGCCCAGAAAGTGCCTAACCCTTCGTACATGGAGGTCGAGGCCAGGTGCAGGTATCCCAGTTCGGCCAGTCCACCTACGCACATGATGACACCGAAGAAGAACAAGAGGGTGTCCCACTCCACATGGGCCACATTTTCCAGGGCATCCATGGGCTTGCCTTTCTTGAAGACGGTGCTGCGGAAGCGACACCAATAGCCATACATGAAGTAGTATCCCAGTCCCATCATCATGCCGAGGAACGGGGGCAAGCCGAGCACCGAGTGGAAGAGCGTAGCCGTCAGAATGGTGGCCATGAACAGGAGAATCACAGTCAACCAACCCTGTCCCAGGATGATCTCTTCCTTAACCGGTTCGGGTTTGCGCTTGGGGATCGAGAAGTGCATGGCGATCGCGGGGATCAGCCAACTGATCAGGGCCGGAATGAAAATAGCCAGGAACTGCATGGTCTCGACTTTCTGCGCCTGCCAAACCATCAGAGTGGTGATGTCACCAAACGGGGAGAACGCGCCGCCCGCGTTGGCGGAAACAACCACGTTGATGCATCCAATTGCGATGAACCGGGGGCGTCCGCGGCCCACGGTAACCACCACCGATCCCAGGACCAGGGCCGTGGTCATGTTGTCCGCGATGGGCGAAAGGATGAACGCCAGGCAACCGGTGGCCCAAAACAGTGTGCGCAGGCTGGCGCCCGATCCCACCAGGATCGCATTCAGTTTCATGAAAATGCGCCGCTCCGTGAGGGCGTGCACATAGGTCATGGCTACCATCAGGAAGAGGAACAGCTCCGTGAAATCCGACACGTGATGGGCCACGCGCTCGTTCATTTCCACATCGGGCCCGTGGGCCAAGGAGACCAGGATCCAGATGAAGCCGGAGGCGAGAATGACCGGCTTGGACTTGCGAAGTCGGACGAGGTCTTCGGCGACGACGAGCAAATAGGCGAAGCAGAAAACGCCGAGGGCCATGTAGCCGTAGCGTGTTTGGGTCCAGTCCCCAACGATTTCAGAGGCGTTGGAAAGGAGAGCGAGAGGCGAGAGCATTGCGTACCCAAATGGGCGAATTGAGGCGGAACGGGGCGAATGGATCATCCTCGAGGACGATTTGGCGGGGGATTGTGTCGTATGGCGCCAAGGGAAACCACCGGGCACAACGGAGCTTTTTGGAGCTTTCCTTGACAAATCCACGGTTGCGACACGGCCGCGATATGTGACCGGCCCGTTACCGATTCCGCGGCAGGCTCCACCTATGCTGGGCGCCGTACCCAAAGCTCCATCCGGCCATGACCGTGACCCGCATACTCTTAACAATTCTCGGATCTCTTGCCCTTTGGCTCCCCGCCTGTGGAGCTCCTGAGTCCGCGCCCGCCCGCGAGTCGCACGCGCGCTTTAAAGGGGTGGAACTCTACAGCTGGCCGGGCGAGGCGGGGCAGTGGCTGTTTTCCCTGGTGGATGGCACCAATCGGCTAAAATCCATGCATGAGATCCAGGGGACGCAGGCCCCCATTGTGGGGCTCGAAGCCCTCGCCGCGGAGTTCGGCCAGCTGGCCGAAGGCGAACAGGTCTATTGGCTGCACCACGTTGCGGGCTTTGAATATCCCCCCGGGGCCATGCGGGCGAAATTGGTTCGAGCGGCCCAGGATGCGGGCATTCAACTGCACATGCCGTAGCCGCGTCTGGGTCGGGCCGCTCAGCGGCCAACGAGGAAGCGGAATTTGTACCAGGCCATGCCCAGCCATTCGTGACAGGCCCAAAACGTATCGTTGAGGGCGCGGGTCGAGGGTTTGAACGAGCCGATGCGCCATCGCGGGGGGGGGCGGAAGGCGGTGGGAGCCGCCAATACCGTTAGGCCAGCTTCCTCGAATGCAAGCCGGGCCCGGGGCATGTGCCATGCGGTGGTCACCAGG
>JARGOW010000569.1 GCA_029212955.1 Planctomycetota bacterium
TGCCTATCACGACCTGGACCATGGGCCCGATTCCTGCCTCCGGAAGCCTGACCCGCCCGTTCCCCATCCGGGGGCCCCGTACGCCCGGTGGTTTCGTGGGAGCCCAATTCCAGGCCTATACCAATGTGGGTTGGCCCGTGTATCGAAGCGGAGTGCAGCGAATGGTGGTCGTGCACCCTTCACTGTAGGGAGGGTTTACCCCAGTGGGACCCCCCGGGTTGGGGCGGGTCCTACGGGGGTCGAGATCTCCAAAATTCTTGGAGCCATGGGGGACAAGGTCGGGTTGGATCTGTAGATTCCTGCCCATGAAAAAGCTGCCTACGCCCACGGCGGATACGCCTTCTTTTGACGACCTCCGCGTAATCTTCGAACGCCTTGTGCCCGAGGGCGAGCCGCGCTGGGGAACGATGGATCGGACCCAGATGGTCAAGCATTGCAGGGGCTTCATCGACCTGTACCAGGGGCGCGTTCGGACGAACTTTGTGATTCGTGGGTTGGCGCGCATGATTGGCGGCGTGTTTCTGAAGAAGGTCCTGGCCAAGTCGCCCATGGACACGCCCAAGAATATGGGCACCATTCCAGCCATTCGCGCCAAGCAGGACGAGTCCCTCGATTTCCAAAACGAAGTCGCACAACTCCTATCCGGCTTCCAGGAAATCGAATCCCTATCGGGAAAGGTCCAACACCCCATGTACGGACAAACCCACGCCGAAGACATCCAAGCCCTGGTCCGCCATCACACCGCCCACCACGCCAATCAGTTCGGATTGTTGGGCTCTTGAGCCGGGGAATGGGAGGGCTTAGCCCAAGAGTGTGGTTGCTTGAATACCCCTGCGACTATTCGCTGCTGAGCAACTCTAGGTCATGACGGGAAACGTAGAGCTCTTTACCCGGTGATGGTTCCTTGCTGTTCTTGGGGCTTTTCTTGGGGACAGCCATGAAGCGCGCTGCAAACTGGCTTCCCTTTTTCCCGGAACTAGCTTCGAGAAGCAGGTAGCTATTGGGGGACCCCGTGTCGAACTGCAGACCTGGGTGCGGTTGGTTGGCTGTGGATATGATGTGATCGTGCATGGGGCTCGTGATGAACTCGGGAATGTCGTAGCCAGCGGATTCCTTGGTGTTGTGGAGGATGCAACGCGAACGGTGTATGTCGCCTCCAACAAGCACGACGCCATCGATCTGGTTGTCGCCAATAAAAGACATGAGCGCATCGTATTCGGCGGGATAGCTGCCCCAGTGATCCGGTTTCCCAGGACGTACCGATCCGTTCCAGATCATTCCGCAGGACAAGACTTTGAAGTCCGCTTCGCTGGATTTCAGCCCACCGCGCAACCACTTCCATTGGTCAATGCCAAGCAGGGTCTTTTCCTCAGGATCGAATTGGGAGGCGGCGGTACCGGCGAAGTAGCGCGTGTCCAGCAGGAAAACCTCCATGTTGCCCACGGTGAACTTGGTGTAGACGCCCTCCGACCCGTTGCCGAAAGTTGCGTTCCCAAAGCGTTCGTAATGGGCTACGAACGCAGCCCGACTGTGCTCCTTGCCCTCTAGATTTCCATCTGTGTCGTTTCGCCCAAAATCGTGATCATCCCATGTGCCGTACAGAGTGGTCGCTTGGGTGACTGCCTGGAATCCGGCGGTGGCAGAAAAAGTCTCGTAGCGTTGCCGTTGCCGGTCAGGGTCCGTGGAGTCGATATAGGGAGTGTCACCTAGGGTGACCATGGCATCGGGCGCATCTAAAACTATCGCGTTCCACGTGCGATCGGTGACCTCACCCATATCCGCACAGGAGCCGAATGCTATGACGAAATCGCGGTTGACCTGGGCTGTTTTGTCAGAACAAGCCACGTTGAGGGGGAGGGTCGCAAGCAAGAGAATGGTGAAATGGCGCATGGGTCGTGGATGCATGGATTCTGCGGGCACCGAGCCTAACCCATGGGCAGACAAGTTTGCGTCACGCCGGTGGCGAGGGGGAGTGCAAGAGGGCCCGTGACTACGGTTGGCGCACATACCCCTATGCCGGGTGGCAGCCACGCGAATTCCCTGTAGAGTAGGATCCATGAGCAAGGCCGCCAAGCAAGCCAACGCCGCTTTAAAGAAGCACGCGCTTTCCTATCCGGAGGCGTGGGAGGATCATCCCTGGGGTGGCACGGTAGCGAAAGTGCGCAAGAAGATCTTCTGTTCGCTGGGGACAGCGCCAACTTCCGACGAATTCGTTTGCTTGAGCGTGAAGTTGCCCGATTCGGAGGTCGGCGCGTTGGATCTGGAAGGAACCGAGCCCACCCATTACGGACTCGGCAAGCACGGCTGGGTGACCTTCAAACTCCCCCCCGAGGATATGCCTGACATCGAAGTGTTGAAGGGATACATCGATGAGAGCTACCGGGCCATCGCCCCGAAGACGTTGGTGAAAGCTCTCGACGCTTAAAGGTTTGAATCGTTTTCGTTTCGAGCGAGTCCATGACCTCTAGCTTGCCAACCCTTTTAGAAATCAGTCCGACAAACGGGCTCGATCTGGACGAGAAGTGCGCGATAAATCACTTTCTCGGAAAGACCCGGATCGAGGCCAGCGAGTTGTTCATGGAGAATGCGCTGCACTACGGCGAGGATCTGATGTGGATGGGGGAGAAGGCCTTCGCCTACTATCTGCCCGCGCTGTTTCCCTACGTGCGATCCTCTAAGAGTGTGGATGACACTTGGGTCGTGACGGGCACGATCTCGATCCTTGGGCATCGCCTTCAGTATGGGCCTTCCTCGATCGAACTAGCCAAGGAATCGGTGCTCTGGATCCTGTATTACTTCCGCGACAACCTGGAACGTTTCGGCCCCGATCCCCAGGTCGATCGCAACATGCCCAAGAAGCTGAAGGCTCTCATCGAAG
>JARGOW010000570.1:0-1832 GCA_029212955.1 Planctomycetota bacterium
TCGAAGAACTCGTTGGCGCGCTCCTCCAGTACGGAGGGGGCGAAGGGCCGGAAGGCCTCGCGGAAGTTGATCTTAGAGTTGAGTTTCTCCTTCATCTCTTCACGACGGGGGTCGGCGATGATGGAGCGTGCGCCCAGGGCCCGGGGACCCCATTCGAAGCGTCCGCGGAACCAGCCGCATACCATTCCGTCCACAAGGGCATCGGCCACGTAGTCGTAGAACTCCTGGTCGTCCTCGATGAATTCGAAGGGGATGTCGTTCTCGGTCAGGAAAGCTTCGATGGCCTCGTTGGAGTGTTCGCTGCCCAGGTAGGCGTGACCCAGGGCCGGGCCGCGGGGTTGCTCCAGCACGTGGTTGTAAGCCCAGTAGGCCGCGCCCACACTACCGCCATCATCGCCCGGGGCCGGGTGGATGTAGACGTTCTCGAAGGGCCCATAGCGCATGATCTTGTAGTTGGCCACCGAGTTCAGGGCCACGCCGCCGGACAGGCACAGGTTCTTCATGCCACCTGAGATCTCGTGCAGGTGGGTCACCATTTTGAGCAGGATCTCTTCGGTCACCTTCTGGATCGAAGCGGCCATATCGCAGTAGTACGGGTCCAGGGACTGGTCCTGCAGTTTGGGGTCGCGACGGGGCTTGCCGAAGTGGCGCTCGAAGGCGTGGGTCAGCGTGTCGTTGGTCGAATGGTGGTACTGGAAGTACTGCATGTCGTGCCAGAGACTTCCGTCCTCACCCACCTGGATCAGGTCGTAGATGCGATCCACATATTTGGGCTCCCCGTAGGGGTGCATGCCCATGAGCTTGTACTCCCCTTCGTTGATCTCGAAACCGCAGTAGGCGGTGAAGGCCGAGTACAGCAATCCCAAGCTGTGGGGGAAGCGCATCTCCTTTATGATCTCAACCTTCTTGCCACGGCCGATGGCCATGGTGGAGGTGGTCCATTCGCCTGCGCCATCCACGGTCAGGATGGCGGAGTCCTCGTAGGGCGAGGTGTAGAAGCTCGCAGCCGCGTGGGACATGTGATGGTCACAGAACAGCAGCTTCGAAGTGGGGATCTTCATCTGCCGGGACATCATGGACTTGATCCAAAGCTTGTCGGAGATCCAACGCTGCATGGATTCGCGGAATACGGAGGCTGACTTGGGGAAGGTCGCCATGGCCGTGAGCAGCATGCGTTCGAACTTGACGAAGGGCTTCTCGTAGAAGACCACGTAGTCCACATCGTCCATGGTGATTCCGCCGGTCTTTAGGGCGAATTCAATGGCCAACTCGGGGAAGCCCGAATCGTGTTTGATGCGGCTGAAGCGTTCCTCTTCCGCGGCGGCAACCAGGACGCCGTCCTTGATCAGAGCGGCGGCGGAGTCGTGGTAGAAGAATGAGAGTCCGAGAATGTTCATGGGCTCAGTCCTGCTTGCGGGCGTTGTTGAGGGAAGCGGTGGGGCGTTCCCAGACCGTCCAATTGGATTTCTCGGGGCGTTTCAAACGCAGGGGTCCGCAAAGCGCTGATAGAGCAATGCGAAAGGGCCCAGGACCGCGTAGTACAGTACGGTCAGGAGGATGCGCGAAAGCAGGTTTCCGAACCGCTCGGAAAACTCAAGCAAACCTTTCATGGGGGGTGGAGAGGTGGAGGACGTGGGGTTCCAGATGGATGCACCAGGGCTCGAGCGTTGCGGGCCAAGGGCGATCGGGGGTGGAATGGGTGAGTATACGGGGGCGGGTGGGCGGAGCGGCAGGGCAAGCTGCCATGAAAACCGAGCAGGGCCCCCCCGGGGAAAGGCGCGGCCCCCCCCGGGGGCTGGGGTGGGGGGTTGGGGTGGGCGGGCGAGGGGGTC
>JARGOW010000570.1:1842-2872 GCA_029212955.1 Planctomycetota bacterium
CCCCCCCCCGCCGTGGGACTGGGGTCGGGCTTTGCGGAGAGCTGCCTAGGGGATCAAGACCAGAGGGCCCCTGTGCTGCTCATTGCGGGTGAACACCCCGTTATCGTCAAGATCGCGGTAGATCTCAAGCTCGACCTCCCCTCCTTTGGGGAAGGCTCCAGCCAGGCGTACCAGATCCTTGTGATTGCGGAATTCAATGGAGCGGCGCCCCTGGCCAGGGACCTGAAAGCCCGCTGCCCGCAGCCAATCGCCCTGTTTGAGCCCCAGCTCGTCCGCCGGGCCCCCGGCGCGCACCATATCGACCAGGACGTGGTCCATACGGGTTCCCTGGGTCAATTCGGTGGTCAGGCCGTAGTCCTCCCAGATGATGCCCTCCACCCGGTTCCAGGGGGTCAATTGCTTGGCGACCCGCTTGCCGGGCTCGGTTTCCGTGAGGATTTCGATGTTGGAATAAGGCCGAACCAGGAGTCCCGCTTTGAGCAAACTCGACTCGTCGGTGAGGGTTTTTCCGCCCATGCTGATGACCCGATCCCCCTGGCAGATGCCAGCCAGGGCCGCCGGGCTCCCGGCCCAGACCTTGGCCACCCGGAAATCGGACCCAGATTCGAAGTCGAAGCCCATCCAGGCACTCTGTGCGTTGGGAAAAAGGTGCTCCGTAAGGACCTCTCGAATGCGATCCACGGGGATAGCAAAGCCGATATTCTCGGCGGCGGTGTTCATGACCGTGTTGATTCCGATCATTTCCCCGTGCACGTTGAGTCGGGGCCCGCCCGAGTTGCCCAGGTTGATGGAGGCGTCGGTTTGAATGAGTCCTTCGAATTTCTGCTGGAAGCGACCTCCCACCTGCACATCCCGGTGCAAGCCGCTGATGATTCCGTTGGATACGGTGTAGGTTTGCCCGTGGGGGTTTCCGATGGCGATGACCCTTTCCCCCGGCATGAGATCATTGCTAATTCCCATGCGCACCGTGGGGAATTTGGTCCGGGGTCCCGCGGCGTTTTCTGCCCGTTTTAGATTGCCCTCGGAGCTG
>JARGOW010000571.1 GCA_029212955.1 Planctomycetota bacterium
TGGACCCCGCACCCGGCCCCTTCCTGGATTCCCTCCCCCTAGCCCGCCGCTGGATCCCCGAATCCTCCGACCACAAGCTCTTGACCCTGTGCCAAATGCTAGACCTGGACGAGGGCCAACACCACCGCGCCCTCGCCGACGCCGTCTGGTGTTGGAAGGTCGTCGAAGAATGCCTGCACCGCGCCGAAGCCTCCGGAGCCGACCCGCTCTCCGAAGCCATCTACGCCATCAAGCGCCCCCTAACCATCGCCTCTCGCGGCCCCGAACGCGCCAAAATGTCCCCGCGCCTGCGCCCCATCGAAGCCGCGATACGCGACACCCGCCCGATCAAACTGATGTACGGCGAAGGCCACACCTACCCCATCGAGGTGCACCCGCGCATGCTCTACCAAAGTCACGCCAAGGGCTACCTCGAAGCGGAATGCCCAAAGACGGGCGAGCTGCGCACCTACCTGCTGAGCAAAGTCCGCAAGGCAATTCCGCTGTAGCTGTCGGTACTTTTTCAGAGCAGATGAGGGATTGTGTGTGCGACTCGGTATCTCCACGAGCCTGACCTGCCGTGGGAGGTAAGCCTCGGTCCCGCGCAGCGGGATCGCAATGACCCCCCGGGTCACTAAGAAGAGGACCCCTAAAGCGACACTGCTTGGCTCCCCTACGCCAAGCCTCCCCAACCTGTCGCAAACGCCCGAGCCCCGACCCACCCCAAGGTCTCGGGCTAACGTTCTGTTGCCCTCTTCCCAAATCCTTGCACTTTCCGGCCCAGCGAGTCACTCATCCCCGTTCGGCCAAACTCACTAAATTCTCAAAGCCCTGCAATCACCGGCATGCCCGCCCCGAGCACCACCTGACTTCCCCCCAACTCTGAAACTGCCCCTTTGCAGTTCCTATCCATCAAGTCCAATTCACAAAGCCGGGCACTTCATGCTGAGCTTCGAGCCCGATCGTCAGGTCTTGGTGCCAAGCGACCAGCCAATTGGCTGCAGGCCGTTTGTCGAAGTAAATGCCCTTAACCGGCCGACAATCCCGACCCAGGGCTTCGGCTGCCATTGCGGAAAGCGCCCCCCTCAGCAGCTTGCTGGTGCAGCTTCTGGCCATGCTTCAGCAGGTTTCGAAATCCAGGGGCGTGCGCTTCCCTCTCCCGGTGCAGCACCTGCTTCAGTCCATCTTCGAGAACTTGGCAATCCGACTCGTTGAGCCCGGCCCGGATCAGTTAAAAACCGTGCGAATCGAAGCTGCTTTTCAGGGCGATTCACAGTCTATCCCTTTTGCATTCTGAAGGGCTCAAGGGCACCTCTCCCGGTGAGTGACATGGGTGCACATTTTTTTTACCAACGCCCACAAACCTTGGTCGTAAATGCCATTAGGGGTGAAAAATGCCCCCCTAAACCGCAGATGAGGTATACGAAATGAGACGAATTGCACTTCTCGCAGGCCTGCCGTTGATGGCATGGCCCCTGATGGCTGGTCAGGAGACCAGCGGTACCGCAAAGCTAGTCCAGGTGGACGCCGATGGGTCGGGTACGGTCGAAGTTGCGCCATCGACAGCATCCCTGGATACCCGCAACTGGCTCCGGGACCTGATGCAAAGTGATCTGGATCAAAGAGAACTGGCTTTCGATCGTTTGGTGGACGAAGCCAGCACCAATCAAGAGTTGGCCGATTGGATCGCCGCAACCGCGAAAGGCAGCGGTGACTTGGCCTGGACCACACGACTGGCCCAGAAACAGCTCCATGGCAACGCTAGCCCCCCCCACCAAAGGGCCCTGCCATTCGTAGATCCCTTCGGACGAAATCCCATGTTTGGCGACCCGTGGGCCGAATTGGACCGCATGTTCTCGGGCCCTGGAATGTCACTCGAAGATATCATGCACTGGCACCAGGCGCCCGGATCTCCCGGCCTGCAAAGCCAGTCCACCTCCGAATCCCTCTCGGTTCAATCCGGCCCGGAAGGCATTAAAGTAGAGATTCGCAACACGGAGAACGGAAGCGAGGACGTGAGGGTCTACGAAGCCGATTCCATGGAGCACTTGCTCGAGCAATATCCGGAACTTGAGGGAAAGGTGGGCGCAAGCTCGCAAACGCTCGATCTGGGCGACTTGTTCCAGTCCCCGATGACCCGGTTCCCTCGCCTGCAGCACACTCCAGCCAAGAAGTTGTTGGGGGTCTATCTTGAGAATCGGGATTTGATCAATGGGCGATTACGGGTGACGCAGGTTCAGCCCCATTCCCTGGCCCACCATCTCGGCATCAAGGCGGGAGATGAGCTGCTCACGCTCGATGGAAAGCCCCTCGGAACGCGCGACGACATCGCCAGCGGGTTGCAAAACCACTCGCAGGGCACGCCCCTCAAAGTGCGCGTACTTGGCACCGACGGAGAGGAGCGCGACCTGCAGTACGACCTGTAGAAGGTCCCCGAAACGTGCGCGAACCGTGCCAGGCCCCAGCCTGGTGCGGTTCATTGATTGGTATGGAACCGATCCCTCGCGGAGGTCGAAAAAGCACGGCAGATCCTCGCCGCCCCAAAACGGCCGGTTTCCTACAAGCCGCCAGCAGGTGAGAGCCCATAGACGCCGAATTGCGCGTGGCCTTGCAGGGCCGCAAGCTGCAACAGAATCACAACCACGACTCCAATCACCAAACCCGCGTAGTGCCCTTTCTGCAAACTCAGGGAATTGTGGCGCACACGGGGAACGGCTCTTGCAAACAGAATGAAAATGACCACATTCGCAGCCGTCACGGCGGCCAGCTGTCCGGGCGTTACAAGGGTAGGATCCCCGGGCTCCGTACCGAAAACGTGGTGGGTCGTCAACGCCCAAACGCTCCAAACCCGCTGGAGAACGGCGTAGACCATGACCAAGATCACC
>JARGOW010000572.1 GCA_029212955.1 Planctomycetota bacterium
ACGGGCTTGGTTTCGGGTTCCACGAACTTGGCGAGCCGATCACCCTAGCCGAAATCAGGGCCGTGTACGGGGGCACGATCATGGGCAACTGCGGTTACGACCTGGAGCTTGCACAAGCGACGATCGCTGCGGGAGATGCGGACACGATTGCCTTTGGGCGACCGTTTATTGCAAACCCGGACCTGGTCGCGCGCTTCCAGAACGGTTGGCCCCTGGCCGACTCCAATCCAGAACACTGGTATGGCGGAGATGATTCCGGTGCAGCATATACGGACTTCCCCACCTACGAAGAGTCCATGAGCGCCTCATCTGAGGCCTAACACAACCCAACCCGCGCGCATCGCGCTGTGGTGCGCGCAGAACCCCGCAAATCATCCGCCTTTGGCTGAATCCCAACGTATCCCATGACCATCACAACACAGGAAACTCGTAAGCAAGCGCTCCTCGAATCCACAGAAGCAAAGTTCGGCTTCGTTCCGAATGTGCTCAAAAAAATGAGCGCAAGCCCCGCCGCCCTCGAAGCCTACCTTGCAGGCCAAACCGCCCTGGGCGCCGAGGGAAATCAACTCACCGATGAGCAGCGCAATTTTGTGCAGCTCGCAACCTCAGAGCGCAACGGCTGCAACTACTGCACCACCGCCCACAAGGCGATCGGAAAAGTGCAGGGATCCGACGCCGCCCATCTGGACGCGATCGGCCAAGGCCATTCAATTCCGGAAGACGCTGGTGGCGCCTACGTGGACGCCACCCACCTTCTCATGGAGAAGAATGGGTTCTTGGATGGCAAAGACCTGGCACGCCTCGAATCCCTGGGCATCGACCGCGGGGTCATCTATGAAATCGTTGCGAACATCGCCGTCAAGCAGATGACCAACTGGGTCAATCATATTGCGGGCACCAAGTTGGATTCCCAGTTTGAATGATCGATAGAAGTGCAAGAAGCAAAAGGAGAGAGACCCTCGGGCATTGCGGCCCGGGGGTCTTTTTTGTTTCCAAACGCTTTCGGAGCGCCCCCACAGAATGCGTAAAGCCTCAGCTCCATTCCAAGCGATGAACCTGGAGCCCCCCTAGGAGCTTCTCGCACCACGTTGTGCGAATGCGCACATTCGCCAATCCTTCAAAACCACTGGCCTTGCTATCGAAAAACGAAGCCATGCCATACTGTTGTGTGGACCCCATCGACCCCATTGGGAACCATCTTGCCCGATCGTCTCCCGACCTAACATTGAAGCGGAAACGCGCGAACGGCCCCCTCCAAACACGGCGGTTTCAAACCAAAACCTGAGCCCCCTTCGCAGGGGCTGGAATCAAAATGAAGAGAACAAGCTTGCCAGTCAAACACACTCTGTCCACCTCGATGCGGCGCCGCGTCGGAACAAGGGGGAATGCTCGTTGGACCGCTGCCCTTCTGGGATCCCTTTTGGCGGCCTGCTCGCAGGCGCCCGACACCAGCCAGCAGATCGAGGGCCTTTTGCCCCCGCCCTTAGATACCCAGCAAGCCTCCCTTCAGACCATTCTGCCCATTTCGGTGGCTTCGTCTACCCAAACGGGACAAGCGGGCGCTGCAACTACGATTTCACGCTTCGACCTGGGAGTGGTTTCCATCTCCGTCGGCCAGGGCGCCACATGGCAGATCAATCGACCCATCGAAATTGTCTTCGACCGTGCCATCGACTTCAGCACGGTCCATCCCAATACCCTACAGATCGTGAACTCCGTGGGCATTCCGGCTACCGGGTTCTTTGAGCTGCCGCAAGCCGACACGGTACGGTTTGTGCCCACTTGCCCCACCAACGATAGTTTCTCCGACGGGGGTTTCCAGGTGGGCGCCGATTACAGCCTGGCCATGCCCGGGGTGAACCAAACCCCATCGGGCATCACCCTGCGCGGCGCGGCGGGATCCATGATCCGGGACACGGTTTCGGTGGACTTCACCATCCCGAACTCCACGGATCCCTCCGTACTTTTCCTGGACACGGTTTCCGGGCCTCCCCGGGTTCTGTTGATTCCGGGGGTGGGTGGACCCATGCCCGGGTCGAGCCTGGCTTCGACCTATCTTGAGGTTGGAGGCGATGACACGAATCGCTATTACTTCGGCAGCAACGGATTGGGTGCCTTTGAAATCCCCCTCAACTTGTACAGCGATCCGGACAGTTCCGTTTCCCTTCTGCTGCACCTGAACCAACCGGTGCTGAACACAAGCTCCAATATTCAAGGGGGCACCGTATCCTTCGAGCACGAAGGGGCACCTGGGGTGTGGAGTCCGATTCCCACGCGTGTCGCCATGGAGCAAAACTGTTCCGGCAGCGGCGCTGTGCTGCGCGTCGATCCCCTGGGAATCCTTCCCCAGGGCGGCAACCTGCGCGTCCTAGTGAAGCAAGGCTTCATGGACTTGGTGGGTGATTCCACCACCCAGGACAATGGGACTTTTGCGCCCATGGTCGTGCGGACCCTGCTGGACCCGGGCGGCATGCCCGAGGAAGGTGCCGATGAGTGGTTCGAACCGTTTTTGGTCGGTGGGGCTTCAGAAGGTTCCTGGGAGGATACGACCTTCGCCTCCGAGCATCCCCATGCCAAGTGGGGAGCGGATCAGACACTCGCACCCGCCTTTGGTTTCGATGGGACCGGGGGACCGGGAGGTGACTTCGATTACTTCGTGCCCAGCGGTCAGACCGTCATCATCAATACGGTATTCGCTTCCATCGTAGGCGGTCCCGGGGGAACTCCGACCGCCGTGCAAAACGTGGTCGGCGGTGTCATGGATGTGCGCGACCTGTATGTGCCTGCCGGATCCACGCTGATTTTCTCCGGACCGAACCCCGCCACGATCCTGGCTTCTGGAACGGTGA
>JARGOW010000573.1 GCA_029212955.1 Planctomycetota bacterium
AGGCACTTTTGGTCCACGGGAGGAGAAGCCGGTGTCCAGGTTTCCGAGGGCAAGTGGCTGGGGTGGTGGACCAGTCAAGGGGGCGGCAAACGCTTTGTTCGAAATCAGCGCGCCAAGGCAACCGTTCGATTGGATGGCCGCAGGCTCATGGTTCAGTTTCAGGTTCCGCAGGGGCAAACTGCAATTCGGGTGGACCTACCGGCTGGAAGCGATCTCGAGGCGAGCATCGAATCCATTCAAGCGCATCCGACGGATGGTTCCCCCGCGGTCAATCTGATGTCGTGCAAGCGAAGCAGCCGACAATTGGTATTTGAAGGCAACCGCTTGGAAGCGAAGTTGGAAGCGGATCCTTGGTTTGCCATAGAGCTCCCAGGGGGGTTGGCTTCTTCCGCATTCGAGTTTCGAATGCAATGCCGAGTGGACCAAGCACCCGAATGGTTACGCCTGGCGATCTCCCAACCCAATGTGCTGGAGGAAACCTATCTGCTTGGTGAGCGGGGAAGGCAGCGCGCAGCCCAATCGATCCGAGAGTCCCAGTTCCTAAGTTGGATCCGTGGCGGGCTACATTTTGAATGGGCTGGGGTCGCGCAGCGGGTTTCCCTTGAGCCAGACACGCAGATCCAGGGACGCTACCATTTCCAGGTGGACCTGGAGATACCCTCCAATGGAGCTAGCTGGACCCTGCGTCCCTCTCCATGTTATGGGTGGCAAATCGGGGGAATCGACGTGCAGTGGGCCGCCGAGCCCGGGTCCATTGCCATACATCCGACATCCATGGTGGAGGACCCGTCAGGGGTATGGACTAGCCTGTGGGCCGATGCGGGCTTTGACGTGAGTTTTTCTTGTTCGCAAGAAGTAGAGCTTGGTTCGAAAGCAACGCTGAGAGGATGGATCCAATGAGATCCCTGAACTGGTTGTGGAAATGGAGCCCGATGTGCACGGTACCCATCTCGATCCTTTTCCTGCTGTGGGCTTCCGGCACTCTGGATCGATGGCTTCAGTTCGAAGTGAAGGTGAGCACGATCGAAAGTTTGGATTTGAGAACAGTGGGGGTTCTTGAGGCTGAGCATATGTTGCGAGTGGCCCAAGCAAAAACCCAGGTGTTGGGAGTTCAGGAAGCGGTCCAGGATTCGGGGTTGCGCACGATCAACCTCTTTCTTGCGGATTCGGATAGGGAGCGACTCAACCGGGATCTGCCACATTCAGGCAAGGAGTACGTTCCGGGGGGCATGCTGTACGGGGGCCAGTATCGGAAGGTCCAGGTGCGGTATCGAGGGGATAACGTCTATCACTGGGGGTATTGGAAGAAGTCTTGGCGAATCAAAACCAAGTCTGAAAACCTGTTCGAAGGGATGCGAAAGTTCAATCTGGTAGCCCCAAGAACTGTCGAGGGGGTGAACAACTTCTTGTCGCTGAAGGTGGCCGCGGAAATGGGATTGATCGCCCCGAAGGTCGAGTTGGTGAATCTGTTGATCAATGGGAAGAATCACGGATACCATATTTTGACCGAGCAGCTCAGCGAGTCCACCCTTCGGCGAAACCGGAGGATGCCGGGCGACATGTACTCCGGCGAGATGGTTGGAAGCGACCGGTATTCTGGCGTGCCCCACGAGCTGTGGCATTCCGCCGGGACTTGGACCAAAGTCGCGGTGAACAATCACTACGAAGAGACCTCCAAGGCCCCGTTAGAGGAACTCATACAGGTGTTCAAGGAGGCGCGCAATACAGGAGATCACCGGGCGCTTTCCCGGTTGATCGACATGGACGCCTTTGCGAGATTCTCAGCATACGAATCCATTGTTGGCACGTTGCACGTGAGCGATGAACACAATTGGCGCCTGTATTACGATCCCTGGAAGGGGACTTTTGAGCCTGTCGCCTGGGATCCCGTGGGATGGATTCCCGAGGCGCGACCGCGTCCCTGGGTTCCGTTCAGGGCGGACGCTATCACCAATGAATTGGAGGCGTTGCTCCACAAGAACGGCGAGTTCCTTGCGGCGAAGTCGGCTTCGATCGACCAGTTTTTCGAAAGGGGTGGGGATCGAAACATTTTGGGGGTGTTGGAGGAATCGATCGCGGCGCTGGAGCCGGTGATCGGGTTGGATCCGGACCTGGTTTTTAAGGTGAAATCGGTTGCGCCCGAGCAAGCCATGCGAGGTTTGCGCGAACTCTCACAATATCTCGAAGAGCATTTTCAAACCTTGTATGACGCCTATGGGGCGGGGAGCGGCAAGCTTGAGTTTTGGGCGGAAGGGGACAAGGTCAGGCTTTGGTTCGAAGGCGTCCGTCACTTGGACAAACTCGCCATTGAGTACTCCGAACCACTGAATGGATCCGTCACGGGGACCTTAAGTTGGAATGGGCCAAGGGGTACCACTGCGAGGAAGCTGGGTGGGCTTTTATCCGCGACCGGCTCGTATTCCATCGAACTTCACTCTCCGTTGTTGGCGGATATTCGCGTACGCCAAAGGAACGGGGCCACCTGGCAGAAAGCCATGGGAGGATTGACCATCGAACCGGGTGGATACGAGCTTGTGTTGGATGGATTGCCCAAGGGGGCGAGCGTTACTTCGGTCCGCGGGACCCGAGGCCAATCCAAAATCCACGGCAAACGAATCTCGGATCCAGGTGATTTGCCCGCAATGGGGGAGCTGTTCGACCGGGTCGCTCCGGAGCGCAATGCCCAACCATTGATTTGGAGCGGCCGGGTTTCTGTAGCAGGTGTTCAGTTCTTGGACCGGGATTTGATTTTGAGGCCGGGCACGGAACTTCGATTGGAGCCCGGGGCTAGTTTGATCGTGCGGGGAAGGGTGCAAGCGGAAGGGACTTCCGAGCAACCCATACGGA
>JARGOW010000574.1 GCA_029212955.1 Planctomycetota bacterium
TCAACTAGACCCCATTGGCGTAAAGCACTTTTTAGCCCCCACCATGGCACGCAACCGCCAATTCCCATATTCTCGCAGCCATGAGTACCCCCCTCCTTGAATGCGTGGTTTTAGAACCCGATGTCGACGCCACCGCCTCCGTGGTCTGGATGCATGGATTGGGCGCCAGTGGACATGACTTTCCTCCGGTGGTGCCGGAGTTGGGGTTGGTGGAGGGGCATGGGATTCGGTTTTTGTTTCCCCATGCGCCTTCGATTCCGGTGACGGTGAATGGCGGCATGGTGATGCCGGCTTGGTATGACATCCTGGCCATGGATTTCGATCGGCGGGTCGATGAGGACGGGGTTCGCGGGTCCGCCGCGCACATCCAGGCCCTCGTAGAAAATGAAATCCAACGGGGAATTCCCGCCGATCGGATCGTTCTGGCCGGGTTCTCCCAGGGTGGAGCCATCGCCCTGCACCTGGGGCTGAGGTTCCCCCAGGCACTGGCTGGAGTGATGCTCTTGTCCACATATATGGCGTGCGATGGAAACCTGGACGAGGAGCGCAGCGAAGCCAACGCCCAGGTCCCAATTTTCCAAGCCCACGGCACCCGGGACCCCATGGTCCTGCTTGGGATGGGCGAAGCCGCCCGGGACAGGATGCTGGGCCTGGGCTACGGGGTCGAATGGCACACCTACCCCATGGAGCACAATGTGGTGATGGAAGAGATTCAGGCCATTGGAACCTGGCTCAACCGGGTCTTGCCCCCGATCTAACGCCCACGGAAGCCTGCGCAGACCCCCGGGCGAGAAGGACGCGCAAAAATCGGCTTCCGTCGCCCGATTTCGGTGGATCCACGGTGGATTTGGCTGGTCAGGGGCCCCCAGGGCCCATATAACCCTATCCACAGATTTCAAGAAAATCTGAAATCCGCGTATCGACCCGCGTACCCCTCGTCATGTCACCCAAGCCCGACTCCCTACCGCAGGAAACCTTCGAAGGCCTCGATCCCGAGCTTTCGGAAGCCCTGACCACCTTCGAAGCCTTCTTCAAGAGCTTCGGATTCAAGCGCGTGCACGGCCGTGTTTGGGGACTCCTGGTGCTCTCCGGCCAGCCCCTTTCCAGCAAGGAAGTGCTGCAGGAATTGGGCATCTCCCAGGGCGCCGCGAGCACCACCCTCAAGCAGCTGATCGAGTGGGGTGCCGTGCAAAGCACCTTCGACACCGGACGTCGCTGCCACGTGCACTCCCCCGTGGGCAACACGCTTTCGATCGTAGCCACGGTCCTGCGCCGCCGGGAACAGGTCGCCTTCACCCACTTTCACGCGGGCATGTCGCGCACCCTGCAGCACGTGAACAACAAGTTCGGATCCAAGGATCCCCGCGTGTTGACCCTGCGCTCGATCCTCTCCACCTGCGAGATCGCCGACGCGGTCATGCAGCTCGTTTTCAACTCGGTTTCAGGCGCCCTGGGCGACCCCCAAAGCATGCTCAGCCGAACGATCCAAGCGGCCCTCAAATTCGGGATCGGAATGGACGGCAAGAAGCTCGCCGACATTCCTGCCCACGCCCTGGATCCCAAAAATCTCGAGACCCCCGTGAACGGGGAGGACCGCAAACTTGGTTAACCTGCCCCGCATCGTCATCACCGGAGTGGGCCTCACGAGCCCCAACGGAAACGACCTGACCGAGTTCCGCAAGAATCTCTTGTCGGGCGTTTCAGGGGTGGTTCCCTACGAAATTCGGCACTTTGGCAAAACCGTTGCTGGGGTGTGTAACTTCGAAGCCACGCGCTACCAAAAGCGCAAGGCCCTGCGCCGCGGCACCCGAGCCGGCTCCATTGCCATCTACTGCTCCAACGAAGCCGTGAACGATTCCGGCATCGACCTGGACAAGGTGGGCCGCCACCGGGTGGGCGTCTACGTGGGCACCACCGAGCACGGCAACGTGGAAACCGAGGAGCAAATCCACGAGGTCTCCCAGTACGACTTCGACCTGTCCTTCTGGTCCCACCATCATAACCCGCGCACGGTGGCCAACAATCCTGCCGGCGAAGTCACCTTGAACCTGGGTATCACCGGCCCCCACTATTGCATCGGCGGCGCCTGCGCTGGCGGCAACCTGGGCATCATCCAGGGCGCGCAAATGCTGCAGCTCGGACAGGTGGACGTGGCCCTGGCCGGCGGGGTTTCCGAAAGCATCCACACCTTTGGCATCTTTGCTTCGTTCAAGGCCGAAGGCGCCCTGGGCGACCACGAGGACCCCACCAAGGTGTCCCGGCCCTTCGACGCGAACCGCAATGGCATCGTGGTTTCCGAAGGTGGCTGCATCTATACCCTGGAGCGGCTCGAAGATGCCCTGGCCCGGGGAGCTCGCATCTATGGCGAGGTCCTGGGCCACCATGTGAACTCCGACGCCACCGATTTCGTGCTACCCAACCCTGAACGCCAAAACGAGTGCATGCGCGCTGCCGTGGAAGCTTCGGGCCTCAACCCCGAGGACATAGACATCGTGAACACCCACGCCACCTCCACGCCCCTGGGCGATGTGCAGGAGTGTGAGGCCGTGCGTTCCGTGTTTGGAGATTGCGCCAATACCCACATCAACAACACCAAGAGTTACATCGGGCACGCCATGGGCGCCGCCGGCGCACTGGAACTGGCCGGCAACCTGCCGTCTTTCGATGACAACGTGGTGCACCCCTCCATCAACGTGGAAAACCTGGATCCCGCCTGCGAGATCCGTGGCCTCGTCCTCAACCAACCGAAGGAGACCTCGGGCATCAACACGCTGCTCAACATCTCCTTCGGAATGATTGGAATCAACTCGGTGGTCGTCGTCGGCCGCTACAACAGCTGATCCG
>JARGOW010000575.1 GCA_029212955.1 Planctomycetota bacterium
AGGCCCGATCTCACCCTGTCCGATATGGCATGGGTCCTTAGAAGCTCACATGCAGGGCATTGCTCAGTCCCGAAAAGCCCGTACCCGCCGCGGTATCGCGGTGCCACAATTGAAAGTGCCAGGTTTCCCCAGCGGTCATCACGCTTCCGTCCTGAAGCCCACTAGGCACATCGAAACCGAAGCCCCCGACCGCATTCCCTGCCAACGCGATGAAGCGACCCTGGGTACCGAAATACCCGATCGAATTCATGGCCGTTCCAGCCACATTGTAGCGCTCAAAGGTCTCGCCTGGCCTCAGAGATAGGCACAGGGTTCCATTTCCAGCAGGGACGCCGACAAGCTCGCTCTCACTTCCGACCAGGAAAAATCCAAACTCTCCGGCGGGTCCTCCCGTCGACTCCAGATGCAAACCGGATCCAGGGGTCGATCCAAGTACGCCATCGATCAAGGTGACCTCACCACTTGAATTTGGCATAGGGTCCCCACAAAAGCTTGCGTCCACGGCGCAGTTGTTCACACCGGAAAGGATCAGGTCGTAGTCATTGCAGTCGAAAGGGGTCGTGTTTGCGACAACCAGCATCAAAACTGCGTTCACGTTCGACCCCGTGTTGTTCGTCCAAGTCAGAGACTCATGATCCGTCTCCGATTCTGAAACGATCAAAGCACCCGCTCCAAAGCCATACCCACAGGTACTTGTTGTGGAATCCCAGAGGTACGCCTCCACATCACCAGCCGCGTGGGTGAACAGCACTCCCACATTGACGGTATCTCCGCGGCCCACGCAGAATGAGTAAAAGTCGGGTGTCGAAAAAGAAACACTCAACCCAGGGTACGTACCGTTGTCCAGATCCAATGCCGTAGCACAGCTGCGCCCCGCCCCAAGCGGGTCATCCACAAAGCTCAAACAGGGGTCAGGAAAGATATCCACCACCAAGTTGTACCCCGCGCAATCCGCAGAACCCGAGGCGGGGTCCACCGTCACCCTGAATGTGTCGTAGCGATCATTCGTCCCCGGATTGTTGATTGTGTACCCCGAAGATAGAACTGGAACAAAAGTCGAACCACATCCAGCCACGGTCACTCCCATATCCACCAACCCATCGTTGGTTGTCAATTGAACCTCATAGCCATGCAACGGGGGAACAACAATCTCAAAGTAGTCCGGGTCCCCCACCGATACGCGAAGATCCCTATAAACCCCCGACACCAGCGGGATCGCTGCACCGCAGTAATCATTGTTCTCTAGAAGGTCTTCGGTCCCCAGCAGGCAGTGGTCTGGGATAAAACGGACCGTCATCGAGTACTGCGCACAGTTCTGGGTGCCGGATTGACTCTTCACATACAGTTCAAAATTCACGGTCTCATCCACCCCGGCGTTGTTGTCATAAAACACAATCGAGTCGTAGCTTTGAACAACCGCCCCGCAAGGTGCACCGAATAGCCGGCCCGATAGATCCGTCGTACCCGAGCTCCAAGTCACCTGCACCCGGTGATAGGCCGGGACCGTCACCGAATAAAAATCCGAATCCAAAACCGTTGCCACCAGGTTCGAATAGGTTCCGGCCCCGATAGCACTGGGATTCATACAGTCGTCATTTTCCTCAAATCCATCGTCGGGAGCTGCTGTACAAGCATCCATAAAGACTCCGACGCTTAGATTCAAAACCCCACCACCCGAGTGGAACGTGCCAGCCTGCAGTAGAAATGTGTCCCCCACCTGAACACCGATCAGCAACACCTTGGGTACCAAGGCATTGCCAAGTTGAAGGGAAGTCCCCACACACTCCGCCAGACATCCGTCCCCCTCCAGAACCCGCAGGATGGCATCCTGCCCCACCCCGGTCACCGCAACTTCATAATTACCGGCCGCTGCCGCGGTCCATTGGTAAAACCCATCCGAATAAAATGGGATCGTTCCAATGCACTCCGCACTGGCCGCGAAGTCCGAGTCCGTCAGCGCACCCGAGTCGACCGGCCACGAACCAATTCCCCCGATGGGCATTGCCTGGGAACAATCATCCCCTTGGGCATGGACTCCTGAAACAAGCATCAAACCCGTCGCAACCACACTGAGCCAATTGCTAAACAACATGATGTCACCAAAAATAGAGAGAGCTGCGGCTCCAACAAAGTTGGGAGAACCGCTGGAAGGACCACGAACAATACGACAGTCCCCCGCCCAAGTTACCAAGTGTCGAGCGGATTGTCGGTGGAGGGCCCGCTGTTAGGGGCCCCAGCGGCCCCTAACAGCCGGCACTTGGGGCCTTCCCCAGGAGGAAGGAGAAAGCCTTGGAAATTCAATTCACAGGGCTCCAGGACTCCCGCGGTTTGGAAGTGCCCGCCACTGCTGCTACCCAGCAGCCGGCCAGGAGCCCCGCTAAGGGACCGCGGGATAGTGCAGTGGCGTTCCGGGTCCAACGGGCATTCCCAGCACAAACACCCAGGTGTAGAACAGGATGATCCAACCGACCAGGAAACAGATCGAGTAGGGAATCATCGTGGCGACCAGGGTTCCGATACCTAGTTTCTTGTCGTAGCGCATGGCGAATGCGAGCACCAGGCCGAAGTAGCTCATCATTGGCGTGATCGTGTTCGTCGTCGAATCGCCAATGCGATATGCCGCCTGAATGACTTGGGGGCTGTAACCGATCGTCATGAGCATGGGCACAAAGATCGGCGCGGTGACCGCCCATTGCGCGGACGCGCTGCCCAGCATCAGATTCACGCAGCAGCACATCAAGATGAACGGCAGGAAGACCTCAGGCCCGGTCATGTTCCACGCCTGCAGCAGCTCCGCCCCCGCCACTGCGGTCAGCGTACCCAGGTTGGTATAGGC
>JARGOW010000576.1 GCA_029212955.1 Planctomycetota bacterium
GAGCCTCCGGGTCGTCGGCAGGCAACAGGGGGTTCAATCCGTAGGCGCCGGTAAACACGCCCGTCTTACCCTTGGCCAGATCGCCCCGCTCAAGGTCGGATTTGGTGGCCGCTTCACGCTTGTAGGCGGCCATGGCCTCCTGTTGCTCGGAAACCGTAATCTGGGCGACCAAGGGATGCTCGGGTGCCAGCACCATAAATGTGGCTCCGTACAAGGTGTCGGGCCGCGTGGTGAAAACGCAAATCTCCTCGTCGTGGCCTTGCACGGGGAAGGTGATTTCGGCGCCCTCGGATCGTCCGATCCATTCGCGCTGCATGGTCTTGACCGACTCTGGCCAATCCAGTCCTTCCAAGTCTTCCAGCAAGCGATCGGCATAGGCCGTGATCTTCAGCATCCATTGCTTCAATGGACGCTTCACGCAGGGGTGGTCGCCCCGCTCGGATCGGCCACCGATGACCTCCTCGTTGGAGAGGACGGTCTTTAGGGCCTCGCACCACCAGACCGGGACTTCCGATTGGTAAGCCAGCCCGCGGTCGTACAAGCGCGCGAAGATGAATTGGGTCCAGCGGTAGTAGGAAACATCGCACGTGGCGAATTCGCGGTCCCAGTCATAACTCAGGCCCAGGCGCTGCATCTGCCCGCGGAAGTTGTTGATGTTGTCCCCGGTGCTTTCCGCCGGATGCTTCCCGGTTTGGATGGCATATTGCTCGGCTGGCAGTCCAAAGGCGTCGTAACCCATGGGGTGCAGCACGTTGTAGCCTTCCATGCGCTTGCGGCGGGCGATGATGTCGGTGCCGATGTAGCCGATGGGGTGTCCCACATGAAGACCGGCGCCCGAGGGGTACGGAAACATGTCTAGCACGTAGTACTTGGGCTGGTCGGGGTCGAAATCGGGCTCGCCGGGGCTGTAGGTGCGGAAGGTCTTGTCCTTCGCCCATTGGGCTTGCCAGCGGGTTTCAATGGTTTTCGGGTCGTAGGATTGCACTGTCGGGGCCTCCATGGGGCATCCGGGGGACCGGTTTGGGGGGCGCCGAGAAGTCGAAGGCACCCGGAATCCGTGTCCCTGGGCAGGGCAGCATAGGGGCATCGGGCGCCGCAACGATCGGCTGCTTCCAAAAAAAACGTGAGCAGGCTTGACTGGGACCGCTCTGGAAAACACTCTAGCCGCCCCGATGAACGCGAGAGCGTTGATCCGAGTGGTTGGCCCGTCCAACCCTTGCCGGGACCAGGGGGATTAGCTCAGTTGGTAGAGCGCTTGAATGGCATTCAAGAGGTCAGGGGTTCAACTCCCCTATCCTCCACCACCCTGGCCCTTTGGCCCCCACGCGGGGCCCCACCGGAAACCCGGTGCGCCGCGAGTTCGCGGCCCGGAAACCCCACGTTTGCTTTGGGGGATTCTTTTGGCTGCGGTCGCATCTTGCTTGTCACGGAAACGCTCTGAATCCGTTCCTGGGGCCTGAATTCGTCCCAAGGCCTACCCAATCATGTAGGAATCTGCGCTTTCGGTCCTCCGGAGCCCCCTATCCCGTTCCCGCAGGGCCTTCCAGCGGATATTCTGCGCGCGACATGACAGACCTCATCAGTTCCGACCGCCTCGCCAAGCTCCAGGCCCTGCGAGAAGCGGGCATCGACCCGTTTCCGCCCCGTGGCATCCTGGGCACCCCAGTTCAGGAGCTCCGCGACGCCATGGGCACGGCGGAAGAACCCGGTCCGATGGTCGGCGAACGCGCCACCATTTCCGGCCGCATCGCATCCTGGCGTGACTTTGGCAAGTTGATCTTCTGCCCCATCGGGGATCGCACCGGGCGCATGCAGGTGGGCTTGAAAAAGAACGAGCTCGAAGACTTTTGGCCCCTGCGCAAGAAGATGGACGTGGGCGATATGGCCGCGGTGTCGGGTGTGTTGGGTTTCACCCAGAAGGGCGAGCCGACCCTTTGGGCCGATGAATTCACCTTGCTGTCGAAGGCCTTGGCCCAGCCCCCGGAAAAGTTCCACGGCCTGACCGACAAGGAGGCGCGCTATCGCCGCCGATATGTGGATCTTTGGGACGCGGATGTCATGGAGACCTTCGTGCAGCGATCGCAGATCATGGCGAGCATTCGAACCTTCCTGGCCGCACGCGGATACTTGGAGGTGGAAACGCCCACCCTGCATCCAATCATGGGCGGCGCAACGGCGCGCCCCTTCGTCACGCACCACAACTCCCTCGATTCGGATCTGTACCTGCGGGTCGCACCCGAGCTGTACCTAAAGCGTTTGATCGTGGGCGGCATGGAGCGGGTGTTTGAAATCGCGCGCAACTTCCGCAACGAAGGTGTCTCCCTGAGACACAACCCCGAGTTCACCATGCTCGAGTTGTATCAGGCCCAGGCGGATTACCGGGATATGATGGAGATCACAGAGTCCATGATTTCCGAGTTGACGGTGGAATTGCACGGCACCACGGAGATCGAGTGGCGCGGCAAGAAATTCGACATGAAGGCGCCCTTCCAGCGCGTTTCCTATATCGAAGCCTTCGAAAAGGCCAATGGCTGCGCGTTCGACGATGAACCCGCCGTGCGTGCCCGGGCATCCGAACTGGGCATCAAAGATCTGGGCAACTACTGGAAGCTCATGAACGACGTGTTCGAGGAGACCGCTGAGAAGGATCTGATCGGCCCCCTCTTCCTGTGCGACTATCCTGTTCAGATCTGCCCGCTGGCCAAGCGCAGCACCGAGGATCCCCGATTGGCCGAGCGCTTTGAAATTTTCATCGACGGCATCGAACTGGGCAATGCATTTACCGAGTTGAACGATCCCATCGATCAGGAAGGGCGCTTCGAAGATCAGGTGGCCG
>JARGOW010000577.1 GCA_029212955.1 Planctomycetota bacterium
CGACTGCCCGAAGGCACCCGCATCCGCGCCGACACCTTCGGCTACCTCCAGCGATCTTTCTTCGGCGTCTATTCCAAAGTCGATGCCCAGGAGGCACGCGAGGTGGGGCGCCATGCCGTGGAGGTCGCCACGGGGGGCAAGGTTCCCCACGGTTCCCTGATCATTCGCCGGGCGCCCAGCTTGACGCGGTACGAAGCGGAATTTGACGTGACGGCACTGGAGGATGTGGCTCAAAAGACCAAGGTCATGCCCGAGAACTTCTTGGAGGGCGATCACGATGTGAGCCCGGCCTTCCTGGAGTATCTGCGGCCCTTGGTGGGCGATCTGCCCAAGATTGGGCGGTTGTCGGACCTGCCCGTGCCCCGTCTGCTTTCTTAGCAACGGGGGGTAAGCTCCCCGTCAGAATGACGTAAGCAGGGCGGTTCCAGACCCCCTGGGCCCGGGTCTCTGCCAAGACCTGGGAATGCACGTTTTTAGGGCCAACGGAAACCTGAACCCATCGTACGGTTCACACCGATAGGAAAAGCCATGGACATCCCGGTCCATTCCTCAACCCTCAAAATCATGTACAAAAACGTCTCGATGCTTCTGGCCCTCGCTTTGGCCGCACCTGTATGGGCCCAGGCCCCCGAAACGGAATCCAAGCCGGTCCAGGTCAAGTTGGTTCGTGTGGGCCAGGATGCGGCCCCCAATGTCGCCGTGGTCCGGGACGTGGTTCCCCAGCGGGCCCGGCTGGTCCTGGATAGCGAAGCGATCGCCCAAGAAGATCGTGGCTACCTGGGCATTTACCTGGGCGGCGACGACAAGCATGTGAAGGTGGAGAGTGTGTCCGAGGGGTCAGGGGCTGCCAAATCTGGCATTCAAGCCGGGGATGTGATCCTGCGCTTGAACAAGAACGCGGTGAAAACGTCTGACCAATTGATCAAAGCCCTGGCCAAGTACAAGCCTGGCGACAACGTGGCGATCCAAGCCAAGCGCGGCAAGGAGCAGATCCTCTTTATGGTCAAGCTTGGCCAGCGTCCCGGAGCGGAGCCCGAGGTGATCTGGGAGGTTGCCGAAGAGCCCCTGGAGGTCGAAGAGACCCGGGTACGCCTGCAAGGTTTGGGGTATGTCGGTGACGGCGATGGGGAAGCTCACAAGCATGGCGATGCCGAGGGTCATCACCATGGTGGCGCGGGCAAGGGCCAGCACCGCATAGGCCTATTGGACTCCCGCGAGCTCGGGTTGGACGCATTGGATGGCCATGCGCTCAGCGAAGAGCAAATGAAGAGAATACTGGTTCAACTGGAGAAGCTCGAGGCGGGCCAAGTTCCCGAAGGTCATGGTGGGGTGACCTGGTTCGTGGATGCAGAAACCGATGCGAGCGGAGCATGGGTCCACGCCCCCAAGGGCTCCGTCGACTGTGAGGTCAAAGTCGAGTGCATCCAAAAAGGAGCCCAGGACGGGTTCACTTGGCAGACCAGCATGGGCGAGCAGGGTGGCCACCACTGGATGGACGGCGACGCAAAGCATGGGGGAATCATTGAACTCAAGTTGCAATGCGAGTCAGGCGCTTCCGCCTGCGACAGCAGCAAAGCTCCCCAATGCGAAAGTAGCAAGAGCTCTTGCTGCCCCGAAGCCCAAGCCTGCTGCGAACCGAAGAGCGACTGCGGCGACAAGGCCCAGTGCGAAACGAAGAGCGACTGCGGCGACAAGGCCCAATGCGAAACGAAGAGCGACTGCGGCGACAAGGCCCAGTGCGAACCGAAGAGCGACTGCGGCGACAAGGCCCAGTGCGAAACGAAAAGCGACTGCGGCAACAAAGGGGACTGCAACCAACCCCGTCAGGCCCGCGCGTTCCGTGGCGGATTCGTCCTTGGCGGTGATCTGAACCGTCGTGGCGCCCACATGGATCCCCGCAAGTCTGAGCACGGTCGCAAAATGATGGGTGGCCGCCGTGGCGCTTTCATGAAGCGGTTCCACGAGCGCATGATGGGAGCCCATGGAGTGGAAGAAATCCACCGCATGCACGGCGTGCAATCGATCCATGGCAGCCAAGGAAGCGGTCAGGATTCATTGGCGGAAGCCATGGCAGAAATGACCCGCGAAATGCGCGCCATGCGCCTGGAGATGAAGAAGCTTCGTCAACAGGTTGCCAAGATGCAGCAGGCCAAGGCCCAGGCTGCCAAGAAGGCAGCGCAAGTGAAGAAGCGCAAGACCAGCTCCGACCGCAAGAAGAAGGCCGCTGCAAAGAAGAAGGCCGCTGCAAAGAAGAAGGCTGCTGCAAAGAAGAAGGCCATGCTGCTCAAGAAGAAAAAAGCCAAGGCCGCACACGGATCGTTTTCCTTCGATGCAAAGCCCCACGTGGTCACCAAGAAAGTGATCATGATCCAAGACAAGGACGGTAAGCGAACCGTCGAAGTCGTCGAGGACTGATCCCCTACCTGGAGGGCAGCCTCCAGCACTGGAACGAAGAAAGGCCCCGCGGTTCCAGGTACCGCGGGGCCTTTTTCTTGGTTGGGAATGTCGCCCTCTAGCTATCCAAACCCAAGTCCAGCCCGTCGGGGAAAATCCCGGGCAGATCGTCGCCCAAGTTCGTGGGCCGTCCCCCTTGGTTCCAACCGTGCAACGACGGGGCCACGGACATCAGCACCTCTTCGTCCAGGTCGCGCTCGATGGCGGATAGGGTCGACCCCACACTTTCGCCCGTGATCTGTCTCGATAAATTGCGGTCGACCAGGGCCAGGATGCGGTCGCGCACCGAATAGGGCGAAACCAGGGCACGTCGAATCAGGGGCAGCAGCGCCTCACCCTTTTCATAGGGCAGGGAATGGCGCGAGCACATGCGTTGCAGCA
>JARGOW010000578.1 GCA_029212955.1 Planctomycetota bacterium
CGGCGATCAACATTTCCGATGTGGATCACCACGCGGTTTCCAGGGGCATGGTCGTGGCCAAGCCTGGTTTCTTTGGCGCGATTTCCTTGGTGGGGGCTCGCTTGCGGACCTTGAAGAGCCTGCCCCTACCCATTCGGAATCGCCTGCCGATCCGATTGCACACCGGAACCGCGGAGGTTCTTGGGGAAGTGATTCTTCTCGATCACGAAATCATGCAGGGGGAGGAGGAGGGACTCGTACAGCTTCGGTTGTCCGAGCCCGTGGTATGTGCACCGGGCGACCGGTTTATCCTTCGTTTGGCTTCGCCACTCTTGACCCTGGGTGGTGGCGTCATCTTGGAGGAGAGCCGTTATCGATTGAAACGATTCAAGGGCTTCATCCTTGAAGGGCTCAACCAGCGCGAGGCCAGCCTTCACTCCGTGGAGGACCTGGTGGACTCGGTGTTGTCCCAGGCGCCCGAAGGTTGGATGACCGAACCGGAAATCGCCCGGGGGCTCAAGCGGGACTCCGCAGAGCTCGCCGCGCTGCTGGCCAATATGGAAGAGGCGGGTACCGCGGTTCAACTTGCAGGAAACCACTGGATCCACGGGGATGTGCTTCAAAACTACTGTGTGGAAGTGAAGCGCACCTTGGCGGGTTGGTTCCAAACCCATGCACACCGGGCACGCATGGACGTGCGAGAGTTGCGCAGCGGGGTGAAAATCGACAAGGGGCTCCTGGACGCTGTGCTGGGTCGACTGGAGCAAACCGAAGAAGTGGGGCGTGAAAGCGGAGGATTCCTAACCCTGTCAGGTCACGGGCCGAAGTTGGCTGGAAAACTGGAAGAGGCCTGCCAGCGCATTCGGGCAATCTATCGCGACGCCAAATTCCAGCCGCCCACCCAGGAGGAGGCGGCCAAGGCCAGCGACCTCGAAGAGCCCGGCTTGACCCAGGTGTTTGAATACCTGGCGGATGCCCAATTGCTGCACCATGTGGGGCAGGGGCTTTACCTGGACCAACCTTGCATGGAGCGAGTGCGCGAAGAAGTGATCAAAAGCTGTCAGAAGAACGGGGAGCTGGCCATTTCGGATTTGCGCGATGCCCTGGGGACCACGCGCAAATTTTTGATTCCGATTTTGGAAGCGTTGGACGCGGAGGGACTCACCCAGCGCAAGGGTGGCGCACGGACCCTGAAGAACGCCTAGCCGGTCGGGCAATAGCGCTCGCGTCTCGGAATAGCGCACGAGCTTGGCTGGAAAGGAAGCCTTGGAAGGGGCATGCCGCCATAAGTCTCAGGCTGATACGGCTTCGGGGTAGGGAATTGCTTAGGGGTGTATTTGGCGGGGGGTGGTTGTCGATAGCGGGTGAGACCCTCTCCCCGGGGGTTGATTCTGCAGCCCGTGATTCGGGTTCATCCCCAAGCAACCACTTCAAGCTAGTTCCATGTCTTACGAGTCCGACCCCTCCGGCCAACCGCTACCCGGAGATTCCGATTCCTTGAACCGCTCGGGCCACGTGCCCCAGGAAGAGCAAAACAGTTGGCTGCTGGATGGCGAAACGACGCCTCCGGCATCCCAGCCCGCCCAACCGGAGCCCGTTCGTGTGGCCGACAGCCCCAACTGGCTCCTGGATGGTGAGCAAGCCGAAGAGCCCTCCCTGGTGATCACCGAGGACACCGAGGGGGATAGCTGGTTGATGAACGTGGACGATCCCACCGCCACGCTGGAAGTGGATGAAGTGACCCAGGATCAGGGATTCTCCGCGTCCTATTGTGAACCCGAAAGCACGGCTAGTGTTTTCGGTCGTTTGCTGGTTCCCGCGGTTTTCGTTTCGGTCTTGAGCGTGGGCGGGCTTCTCGTATGGCGCAGCATGTCCGGATTAGGCGTGGGACCCAATGGGGCCGGTGAAGGTGGGGTCGTGCACGTGCCCAGTGAGAACACCGGCGGCGAAAAACTCGCTGGACCGACCTTTGCAGTCCCCGGCACCGGCAGGAATGCCAATGGCAGCAGCACCCGGGGTAGCATCCAGCGCGACGGAAGCGTGAAGCAGGCCAAGTCGGGCCTCAGCGCGTCCGTGGCACAGGGCCAATTTGGCTTCACTCCCTCCTCCCAAAACACCTCGACCGCGTCTAAGTTGAAGACCAAGGGGCTATCCAACGGGGAAGAGCACAACCACGCGGAGACCCACGAGGCACCCGAAACCCTGGCCCAAGTAGAGCCTGCCGAGTTTCAAACGGAGGGTGAGCGACTGGAAGGTACTCCGACCGTGCCCTCCGATCTGGAAACGGCTCCCTCGGAAGAGAACGTGGATCTGGCCCAGTCGGAATCGGTTGAGGGCGAGGGCAAGGTGGTCATTGACCTCTTTGGCATGGCCTTTGTCACCGCTGATCTCGAGTCGGGCTCCCAGGAGCTATACCAGGTCCAGCCCAGCGAGGATCGCCTGCTGAGCTTCGAATCTAGCCTGACGTTCCCCATGGTTGGCCTTCCCCTTTGGGGCCCGGGCACCCCGGTGGAACCCTCCATTGCCATGGAATTCGAGGAGGACCCGGCGAACGTCACAGGGGACCCTGTCGATGAGCCCTTGTTGACGGAAGAGCAAGAGCAAATGTTGGCCATGGCCGACGAGGACGGCTCCGTTGAATTGGCATTCCTCTGGGTCGAAGAGCCCAGCACCGACGAATCGGTGGCAGTTGTGGAGGAATCCACCGGTTTCGACTCCGGCGATGAATCGCCGGAGATTGCAAACCCTGTAGAGGAGCAGGAGTCCGCCGCGGTGGCCTCCCTGGAAACAGAGGTCGAGGGCACGCCCCTGGGCCACGCATTCTTGGATGAACTG
>JARGOW010000579.1 GCA_029212955.1 Planctomycetota bacterium
CTTTCCCGTCGCAAATGGGCGACAGCGTGCCTGACTCCGTATCTGTATGCCTACCAGCTCAACCAAACGCCCAGGTCATACCGGTGGGCGTCGAGGCCGTCGCGGTTGGACATGACGATCATGACGCAGGCGATGATCAATACCGCCAGGATAGGGAATAGGATCCAGCGCCAGTTTTCTTTCAGGAAATGCATGGGTTATTGGCCCGCGGGCTTTGCTTCGGTGGAGCCGAGGGAGAACCAGTCGCGAGCCCTGAGCTCTTTCATTATGGCTTCGCCGACCACTTGATATCCCGCCGGGTTGGGATGATAACGATCCCCGCGCAGGAAGTAGTTTTGCTTGGATTCGTTGGCGGCTTCGACGAAGTGATCGGCCAGGTTCACAAAGGGCAAATCCAAGTCGGTGCACATTTCGGCAAGGCGATCGATCGCATTGCGGTTGAAGGTTTTCAGGTAGAGCTGACTCTCGTAAGGAAAGAGCAGGACCATGGTGCGTCCGCCCTGGGCGGCGGCGCGGTCGCGAATGGCCTTCAAGTACTTGCGTTGCTCCTGCCAGACGGGGGAGTCCATGGGCAAGCCGCTGGACTCGGCTGCGAGGGATTCGGCCACGCGCCAATCGCGCTCGCGGCGCATCTCGTAATAGGTCGCGCGCATGTAGCGGTACAGGGCCGACCGGTTCATGGAGTCCCGGAACCCGTCGGGCATCAGCGTACGAAGGGTGGCTTCCCGGTACACGCTTTGGTCGACGGCTTGAATCGAGTTGGGGAAGTCGTTTAAGTTGTATCCGACCACGACCAAGTTGGGCTTCAGGTCTTGACCCACCCGGACGAAGGTTTGTTCGTAGCTGCGCCCGTCACCACCGTTGATGCCCAGATTGCCAACCTTCGGTTGCCAGGGAAGCTCGGCGCTCTGGAAAGCGGATTCGAGCTTGTCCTCGAGAACCCGGGGCCAGGTTTCGGCCTCCAGCACACCCTTGCCCAGGGTGCAGGAATCGCCCACACAGACCACGCGGAGCTCATTTTCTTCAAAGTTCGGCTCGAACTCCGGGCCGCGCATTCCGAGGCTGTTGATCTCGTACCAGGTGGCGTCCCATCGACCCACGAACCCGGGCTTGTGCCACAGGTCTCCGGCGGGATCCACATCCACATAGGGGCTGCGATCCACAAAGGAAAAGGGACCCGGCTCCGCGATGCGGAGGGCGATCTCCGCGCCCACGAAAAACAGGCCCAGGGATACGGCCGAAAGGGTCAGCTTTCGAACCAACTTACGGAAGGAAATCATGGCTTGGGCAGGCAGGGCGGAATGTCGGTGGGGGAGGGCAAAGTGTAGCGATCCCCATTCACCCTTGGCCAATGCCGCCCACAGGGTAGTCCCTGTTCCGGGTATTGGGGGTCCGGAAAGTCACATCACCCCCGCAATCCAAGATCTGGGCAGGATTGTGGATCGGGGTGATACGGGGCTTGCCCTTCGCCGCAGGTGCGGCGAAGGGCAAGCTTGGGACACTTGTGGGAGGGCCCCCCCCATTCGGGGACCCCTGCCTGCGTGTGTTTCCCCGCCCCTAGGGCTGGGCACCCTCCATGTCCTGGAGCAGGGCCACAAGCCCGGCGGTGTTCACCAGGTTGGCTCCCTGGCCTTCCTGCAGCCTGCTCAAAGCGTCACCGCCCCCGAGCATCTGGGAGGCGCGGAACAGGAAGAAGGTGTCCCCCGACAGTTGGTAGGCATAGGCCAGGGATGAGTAGTACTCGGTGCGGTTCACATAGGGCGAGGTCGTGCCGCCCGGTGCGTTCCAGCAGAAGTTGCCCCCATTGACGTCGTGGGGCCCCACCGCATTGTTGAAGTAGGGTGCAGCCTCTTGCTCATTCCAGAAGCGCCCCGTCATGGAGCACCGCACGGAATCCACGAGAATTCGATCCAGGGTGGCGACCTTGTCGTTGTCGACCCCGTCATAGACCGTGGTCGCCATGGAGCGCAGAACGTTCTCAAGGAACGCATTCTCCATGGCCTGACGCACCCGGTATTGGCCACTGAAGTGGTTCCAAATGCGGTAGGACATCAGGTTGCCCGTGCACGTGGACTGACCGTCCTCGAGCACGGTGCTGATCATGTCGAACCAGGGCAGGTAGCGCTCGCGCAATTCTGTATCGCCAAAGGCGTAGGCGGAGAGCGCCGCATCGATCCCCCAGGACTCGCCCCGACCCATGGGTACGCCAACCCCGGGATTTTCTCCCACGGTGCGTAGAGCGTTTGCCAGGCCCGTGACCTGAAAGTGGTCGTAATTGGAGTTGGCAAACTCGTGGTAGGACAGGCGATAGTTCTCAGCCGCCATCTCGAGCAGGTCCTTGGCCAGGGCATCGTTGCTGAGCCACGCCAGGGACTTCATGTCGTGCGTGTAGCGAATGAAGTGCTGATAGTCGTTGGGTTTGTAGTCCCGGAGAGCTGCCGTGTAATCGGGGCCCAGGCCTTGGCTAGCCACGTAACTCTCCTGGAAGCTAGGCGCCTCATCGAAGTTGAAGAATTGATCCCCGGGGGATGGCACGTTGTAGAACCAAAGGGGGATGTAGGGTTGTCGATCGCTCGGGCGCACCACCAGATCTTGGTACTGGGTGGGTTCGCCGTCGGAACTGATCAGAACCTGTGGCTGCCGATCGACCATTCCGCCCATGCGAAGTTGGCTCAATCGAAGGCCCTCGCGGCTGGCGGACCAGGCGGTTTTCAAGCCGTCGAAGGTGTGGATCTGATCTCCACCGGGCATGCCGCCGTAAGCCACGCTCCAGGGATGGGCCCAACCCAAGCGCGGACTCTCATAC
>JARGOW010000580.1 GCA_029212955.1 Planctomycetota bacterium
GGAGTTGCTTCACATGGGCCTCCAAGTCCGCCACGGAAGTGGGGATCCCAACCGTGTGCCTGTAGTGCCAAAACTCGGGAAACGTGATGTGCATTTCGCCCCGCGTGAGCACCCCATCCTTCACTTCAAACAATTGGGTTTCGTCGGGAATCAAACTCAATCGACCATTCCCCAGGTCCACGTAGGCCACTCTCTTGGAGTTCATGCCAGAGCTAGTGCTGATCGTTGGCGAACTCAGCCCGCCAGTGCTGGACCCCACAAAGACGTAGTCTAATGTGGGCGCCCCAAACTGGGCCCAACCCAGGTGGTAGCCATAGGAGAAAATGTGGGAGACACCGCTATCCCCAGCGCTACCGGTCACCGGCGCCACCCCCGAAAGCGGCATTTCGGGCAGGCCATCCAGGTACTCGGGAGGGGTACCGATCCCCATGGCCTGGACCTGCCTTTGAATGCCCGGCTCCTTCAACCAGGACAAGAAAACGCTGCCCGCAAGGATCGACACCACACCCCACGACCAGGCGGACCCCCACCACGTGCTCGGCTGGAAGAACCGCAAACTCGATTGCCTAAGACTCGAAAAGTGGCCCTCCCGAATGGAGCCCCCGGTCAAGTGACGAAGCGACGCAAAGCAGATCACAGCCATGGCCAGCAGAACCAGGGTATTCCGGTAGTCCCTGCCCCCGCTTCCCGCTTCCATTGGCACGCCCATTTCATAGGCCTCACTTCGCCACAGGGGTTCGAGCAGATACAGCCCGGCCACAAGGCCAAGGAGCCCAATCAAAACCACGGCCACAAACCGCGCCCCATTCCACCCACATAGGAGCCCCCACCCCACAAACACAAGCACCACGTTGAGATCCAATTGCGGCTCCCGCCAGAAGGCCAAGTCCTGCACCAACCCATTCAAGGCGAGCAACCCCCAGAGCAAGAACCACCCACCGATCAAACGGGTCCATAGGGGTATGCGATCCCCATCACTCCGCCCGACCCACTTCTCGTTTTGTTCTACGCCTGTACTGGCTGTATCCATGATCCCCTATCCACTCAATAGTGCCCGTCAAGTTGGTGTCCCGGCTATTCCGGAAACCCGACTCTACCAACCCTGGGCGAGATTATTCGAACGAAAGGCCATGCCCGGCACGGGCCCCTGGCGACGCCGCGCGGCTACAGCGACTCGTAAGGCGTGACCTCGTCGAAGGCGACTTGGACTTTCATGGAGCCTAGTTTGCAGACGATCTTTTGTTTTTCCTTGTCGACCTTGTGCACCATCATCCGTTGGCGGTAGCGGGGTAGGTAGACCATGGAGCCTTTTTTGAGGGATTGGATGAAGGCTTGGCGGCGGTCGGTTAGGGAGGCGCCGGAGAGTTCGGCTTCCAGGGCGTCGAGGATTTCGCCCATGGCGGTGGCGGTTTCTTTCGGGACCTGGGGCAGTAGGGTTTGGGCGCGGCCCAGGTGGCGCATGCCGTCGCGTAGGCGTTCTTCGAGGCCGCGTTGGGCTTCTTTTTCGAGTTGCTCGGAACGACGTTCGATGGCATCCGAGCGTTCCTTCAGATCGCGCTCGGTTTGCCGGGCGGCGTCGAGTTCGGCCTCGGCGGACTTGCGCGTTTCCTCGGCTTGCACCCGGGCCTTGCGCACGTCCCCCATCAATTCGGTGATTTCGGTGTCCCTGCGGACCAGGCGTTTCTGGGCCAATTGCACGACCTGCTCGGGAAGACCCAAGCGACGTGCAATGACCAGCGCACCGGACTCGCCCGGCGTACCGACCAACAGGTGATAGAGCGGCGCCAGGGTCTTGAGGTCAAACTCGGTGCAGGCGTTTTCAGCCCGTGGATGGCGGAAGGCGAACTCCTTTAGCCTGCCGATGTGGGTGGAGACCAGGGTCGGCGCGCCACGCTTCAACAGGGTTTCCAACACGGCCTCGCCCAGGGCAGCCCCCTCGTCCGGATCCGTTCCCCCACCCAGTTCATCGAGCAATACCAAGGTTTCCGGATTGGCCCGCTTCAAGCCGGTCTTGATGCGCACCAGGTGCGAAGCAAAAGTCGACAGGTTCTGGCGGATCTCCTGCTCGTCGCCGATGTCGGCGGCGATGCCCTCGTACATGGGGACCGTGGTGCCCTCGGAGCAGGGCACGGGGAGCCCTGCACGCGTCATCAAGGCGAACAGCCCTGCGGTTTTCAGGGCCAGGGTTTTTCCACCGGTGTTCGGCCCGGTGACGATCAGCATGTCAAAGGCATCGCCCAGGCGCAGGTCGATGGGAACGACTTGGTCGATCTCCCCGCGTCCCGCCTGGTCGATCAGAAGCGGGTGCCGCGCACTGCGCAGAAGCAATCCCGGACTGGCGTCCTTGTCCCCCGGTTGCAAGGCCGGATGGGCGCCGTAGGCCTTGCAGAATCCGGCCCCAATCCAGGCCAATTCCAATTCCATGAGACTCACGGCCACGGCCTTTACCCGGTCGATGCGTTCGATGATGGCGCGGGTGAGCTCGATCAGAACGCGCTCCACCTCCCTGCGCCGATCCGCCTTGGCTGAGGCCAATTGATTGCCGATCTCGATCACTTCGCGCGGTTCGATAAACACAGACTCGCCGCTTTGGGAACGATCGTGCACGATACCGCGCACCCGACCCGAACTCTTGGCTCGCACGGCCAACACGGGGCGCCCGGAGCGCCGGTGGATCGCATTGTCCGACAACACGGCGCGCACTTCCGCCTTGGCCAAGACACCGCGCATAACCACGGTCACCTGCCCGTTGAGCTCCTCCGTACGCATATCCAGGCGTTGGAGCAAGGGGGAAGCCTCA
>JARGOW010000581.1 GCA_029212955.1 Planctomycetota bacterium
GGTGCAGAGGTTCGAGCTGTGCACCACGCCCACGTGCTGGTTGGTGTAGCGCACGTTGCAGGGATCCTTGAAGGTGATCCACGGGTGGCCGGTTTCGAAAACCATTCCGAGCATGCGGCGCCACAGGTCCACGGCTTGCACCTGACGGGTGGTGCGCATCTCGCCGCGCGCCGCCATGGCCTCGTATTCCTCGTAACGTTTTTCGAAGGCGCTGCCCACCAAACCGTGCAGGTCGGGGGTTTCGTTCGGGGAGAACAGGGTCCAAGGCTTGTCGTCGACCACGCGCTTCATGAACAGGTCCGGAATCCAGCTGGCGGTGTTCATGTCGTGGGTACGACGCCGCTCATCACCGGTGTTCTTGCGCAGCTCGAGGAATTCTTCGATGTCCAGGTGCCAGGTTTCCAGGTAGGCGCAGACCGCGCCCTTGCGCTTGCCACCCTGGTTGACCGCCACGGCGGTGTCGTTGGCAACCTTGAGGAAGGGCACCACGCCCTGACTCGAACCGTTGGTACCTTTAATATAGGAGCCCAGTCCGCGCACGGGGGTCCAGTCGTTGCCCAAGCCGCCGGCGAACTTGGACAACATCGCGTTGTCCTTGATCGACCCGTAGATGCCGCCCAGATCATCGGGGATCGTGGTCAGGAAGCAGCTCGAGAGCTGGGGCCTGAGGGTACCCGAGTTGAACAACGTGGGAGTGGAGCTCATGAACCGGAAGGTGGAGATCAGGTTGTAGAACTCGATCGCACGGGCTTCCCGGTTGTCTTCGCTCAATGCCAGGCCCATGGCCACGCGCATGAAGAAGGCCTGGGGCATTTCAAATCGAATGCCGTCAGCGTTGTGGATGAAGTATCGGTCGTAGAGGGTCTGAAGGCCCAAGTACGTGAAGTTCAGGTCGCGCTCGGGCTTGATGGCAGCGGTGATCCGCTCCAGATCGAAGCCATTGAGACGATCGTCCACCAATTCCAGGTCCGCGGCGCGGCGCAGGTAGGCCTTGAAATAGGTGGCGTACTCGCCGGTCATTTCGGCCTGGGTGTGAACTTCCGTTTTCAATCCGAGGAAGCCCATGGACTCGTTGCGCAAAATGTCGAGCAACAGGCGCGATGCGACCTCGGAGTAGTTGGGTTCCTTGTCGACCAGCGTTCGCGCGCTGAGGACCAGGGCCTTGGACACGTCGGATTCGGTGATCCCGTCGAATAGGGAGCGCAGCGTGTCGCTGATGATGAACTCGGGGTCCACGGCCTCCAGGCCGCTACAGGCTTCCATAACCAGGGCACGCAATGCCTTGCGGTTCAGGGGGCGCTTCACACCGTTGGCGCCGAGGACGCCGATTTCGGGTTCGCCTTCGGGGGTCGCGCTCTCCTCTTCCTCGCGCTTGCGGTTCTGGGCTTCGCGATAGATCACGAAGGCGCGGGCGACCTTGTGGTCTCCGCTGCGCATGAGGGCCAGCTCGACGCGGTCCTGGATGTCTTCGATATGGATGACGGCATCCTCAGAAACGCGGGCGAGCAGACGCTCCACCACACGATCCGTCAAGCGCTTCACCGAGTCGTGAATTCGCCCGGAATCCGCGGCTGCATCTCCCTCCACCGCGAGGAATGCCTTGGTGATCGCCAGGCTGATTTTGCTTGCATCGAAAACCGTGATCTCCCCGTTACGGCGGAGAACGCGATGGCCAGTCTCAACAGGACCACTTTTCAACATATTGGTTTCCCAGTTCTTCGGTGTTTGGATGCCGAGCGGATTGGTGAAAACCGAACCCGAAGGCCTGATTTCCGCCAAAACCCCCACGCGGGACCCTGGATGGTTGGAGCTCCGTGCGAACCCCACATCTTCTTCCGTCCGGAGCGGGTCCAGAGGGCAAGCCAGGCCCCCTCACAGAGCCTGAATTCCCCTCCGGACCGTTGCGCTTCAGCCCCGGCCAAAAACCAGGCCCCAGCAGCTGAAAGCACCATTGGCAGTACCCCTTCGGAAGATAGGCACAACATACAGGGGCTCTCAAGCGGGTTCAAGGACCAAGAACAATCTCTCGAGGCACGAGTCTCACGTGCGCGTCAGGTCCCCGCAGAGCCCCCTGTTTGGCCCCTGGTGTTCCCCTTCGGAAGGGTCGTACTTTCCCATGCGGATTGGCCCTTCGCAACGATTCTGGATCAGGTTTTTGCCCCCGAATGGATCCGAGCCGACCCAAGTCTCGGCTCCATCGGGATTTGCGAAGATCCCTCCCAATCGGCAGAAAAAAAGCGCCAGAAAATCCTGTTCCAGGTCCCCAGCAGAACCCATTCGCCCACACAAAATCAGCCCTGCCTCCCCCCGCGCAGGAGTATGATTCATAGGTCTCCCAGTCCCCCATTATCCAACCATGCACGACCCCAACATGACCCTCGTTTACCTTCCCCTTCTCCAGGTTGTGGAAGAATTGGCGGGAGATCCTACGAGCGCCGGCGCATGGTCCAAAGCCCAGCAAACTTTGACCCACCACGGGGTCACCTCCGAGGACGACGAGGAGCTCAGCGACACCATCGAATTGCAGGATTCGGAGACGTTGGCCGCCATTGTCACCGGGTGGACCTCGGGCGATCGGCTCATGCTGGAGCGCGACCGAGCGGTTCTCAAGCGTGCCATGAAAGCCTATCGCAAGACCCTAAAGGTCACGATCCTGGCCGCGGAAACCACACTGGGTGGGGGCGCAACAAGCACCGGTCGATCCTCGGGAATCGTGGGTGTGATCCCGCCCGATCGCTACCCCACCGAGACTTGGAATGAACTCGTCCGCCAAAAACGCCTGCTCGACGGGGGGCGTGG
>JARGOW010000582.1 GCA_029212955.1 Planctomycetota bacterium
CACGGTGATGCCAATCGGTTGGCTGATGTAGGCGTGGGCCAAAAGGTTGCGCGGCCCGCGGGAAATCCCCGCGCCACCGACCACATCCATGGCATCCTTGATCGATTCGCGGGCCAACTCGGTGAAGTTGTACTTGGCCATGGCGGTGACCACAGCGGGTTTGTCCCCGCGGTCCAGCGCACCAAGGGTGTAGCGTCGCGCGGCTTCCAGGATGTAAGCGCGGCCGGCAATGCGTGAAAGCGGTTCCACAATGCCTTCGAACTTGCCGATGGGCATGCCGAACTGTTTGCGGATAGCGGCGTAGGAACCAGCCACGCGGGAAGCCATTTGGCTGCTAGCGGTGGAGGAAGCGGGCAGGGAAATGCCACGACCAGCGGCCAGGCATTCCATGAGCATGAGCCAGCCCTTGCCGGCGCCATCGGGGCCCCCGATGATCGCATCCAGGGAAACGATCACGTCCTCGCCCTGGGTGGGGCAGTTGTAAAAAGGCACGCCCATGGGGTCGTGGCGCTGGCCTAAGACCACACCGTCCAAATCCGTGGGGATTAGGGCGCAGGTAATACCGACCTCTTCGCCCTTGCCCAGGTGGTTGCCGGGGTCGCGCAGTTTGAAGGCCAGTCCCAAAAGAGTCGAGACCGCTGCCAGGGTGATGTAGCGCTTGTTCCAGTTCAGACGGAGCTTGAGCTCCCCATCCTCGTCCAGGAAAACCTCACCGCTGGCTTGGATCGATCCCGCGTCCGATCCTGCACCGGGTTCCGTGAGGGCGAAGCAGGGCACTTCCCGGCCATCGGCCAGGCGCGGCAGGTAGTGGTTCTTTTGTTCGTCGGTGCCGTAGTGCAACAGCAGTTCGGCCGGACCCAGGGAGTTGGGGACCATGACCGTGATGCCCAGGGGGCCGGAGCAGGAGGACAATTTGGCCACGACCGCACTATTGGCGGAAGCGGAGAGCCCCAAGCCCCCGTAGGACTCGGGGATGATCATGCCGAAGAACTTCTCCTTCTTCAGGTAGTCCCAAACCTCACCGGGCAAGTCACGGTTCTGGAAGACCTCCCAGTCGTTGGTCATGTTGCAGACCGTTTGCACCGGGCCGTCGATGAAGGCGCGTTCCTTTGTGTTCAAGTCGGGATAGGGCTCGGAGATGAGCTTGTCCCAGTCGGGCTTGCCGGAAAATAGTTCCGCATCGGCCCAAACGGTGCCGGCTTCCAGGGCCTCGCGCTCGGTCTGGGAGATGACCGGCAGGAACTTCATCTTGATCAGCAAGTTCATCATGGGTTTGCTGAACAGGAGCTGTCGGGCGGGTTGATAGCTGAAAATCGCCCCGAGGGCGACCACCGTCAGCACGGCCCACCACGCCCATCCCAGTCCCAGGGCCACAACCAGGGCCAAAATGGCAAAGGTCCAGACGGGAGCGGCCGTAAAGCCAAGGGCCACGAAGATGAGGAGTAGGATCGGAACCAGGGTTCCGGGGTAACAGAGGATGAAAGGACTCATTGGATGGCGCCAAAAACGGCGCGAAAGGGCCACGGGAGGGCGGGCTTGAATCGATCTTGAAGTCAATCGACAGGCCTTTCTCCATCATCGACCGTTCGGGAGGATTGGAGAAGGAAGTTGCATCGTCCCGGGAGCTTTTGGACCCACTTCCCCAGTTCATTGCCATCGATTGGGAACAGGCTTCGGATCGAAGGCCCATTAATACGAAGAACTGGAAGCCTGCGATCGAGCAGGCGATCCTGTTGGAGTCCGAATCGGCCGGTCGCACCAACGGAACCCTTCCCATCGGAAGGGCGAGGAGCCCCGAATGCCGAACCCCACCCCAAAGCCTGATTGCAAGCAGGCCCATGGAACATGAGTGATCTCAACGATGCCCCCCCGATCGTGCTGGCAGCCGGTCTGCGCACCCCTTGGGTGAGAGCGGGAGGAAAGTTCAAGCAGGAGGATGCAGCCGGTCTGGCCGCTCGAGTGACCCGCGAAGTCCTGGCCCGTACGGGTCTGGATCCCAATCAAATCGACGAGGTGATCGCGGGAAGCGTGGGTCCGCCCCACGATCAGGCCAACGTGGCCCGGGTCCTCGCCCTGCGTGCCGGGGTGCCGCACCAGGTGCCCGCCCGGACCGTAGCTCGCAACTGCGCCAGCGGCATCGAAGCGGTGACCAGCGCGGTGACGTCGATTTGCGCGGGCCATGGGGACACCTACATGACCGTGGGTTTGGAGGTCATGAGCCAGTATCCATTGATCTTCGGCCAGCGCATGACCGATATGTTTGCCAAGCTGATGAGCGCGCGGTCCATGGGCCAGCGGCTCGGAGCCATCGGTTCCTTCCGGCCTAGTTTCCTGAAACCCAGAGTCGCGTTGCTCGAAGGCCTCAACGATCCCACCTGCGGATTGCTGATGGGTCAAACGGCGGAGGTCATCGCCCGCGAGTTCGGTGTTTCCAGGGAGGACGCGGATCGGTACGCCGCCGAAAGTCACCAGCGCGCCCGTCGCGCGAGGGACGCGGGCCGCTTCGAGCGCGAAATCTTGCCAATCCATGCCAAGGGCAAAAAGGGTGCGGCTGTGCAGCATGACGATTCCATCCGCGACAACCAGTCGGCTGGGGCCCTCGCCAGGATGCGTCCGTACTTTGAAAAACCCGACGGCATCGTGACCGTGGGCAATGCATGCGGCATCACCGATGGGGCAGGAGCTTTGTTGGTGACGACCCAAGCGCGGGCGGAGGCCTTGGGACTCAAACCCCTGGCGCGCATTCGAAGTTATGCCTGGGCTGGATTGGATCCGCGCCGCATGGGGTTGGG
>JARGOW010000583.1 GCA_029212955.1 Planctomycetota bacterium
ATGCCGCTATCGACCGGGGCAGACATGTTGGATCTGCGTGGGGCGGCACAGGCCACGAGGGTGAACAGGGCGATTGTGGCGGGCCAAAAAGCCCAATGGCGCCTATTTGGAATCCGATTCCGGCGACTGCGCGGTCCGCATTGATTCAGTTGGGGACGGGGCAGCGAGCTTCGGGAAGAGGATTGCATCATTTGAGCTTGCCCATTTGGCGGGCCTGGTCCAAGCCCGGGGGGGCGGAAAGTGGGACTGGCGTATGGTTTGGCCCTACCTTGGGATCAGGGCTTGGAGGATTGGCCGCTGGGACGCATCTTATGGGTATGCGCGCAAGACCTCTCCATCGATTCTCCCTGTCGCTCGGCCTCCTCTTGGGGGTGCTGTCACCCCTGGCTTCCGCTGCCGTGCCCTGTCCAGCGCCCCAAGGTCTGCTGGAGTCCATCGAGGATCTGGAGGGCCAGGCCGATGAACTGATCGAGCTGGAACGGCAGGAGGCCGCCCTACAGATGCGCCGGGGCCGGTGGTCCGCGGCCCGGAAGCTGCTCCGACAGCATTTGAAAGACGATCCTACGGACGGAGCGAGTCGGGCCTTGATGGCGGAGGGTCTGCTCGGCCAGGAGCGCTACGAGCGCGCTGTGGATGAGGCCATGAAGGCCATTGGGGACCTGGCGGATCAGCCGAGCATGGCGGGCCAGGCTGCCCGGGTTTGCTTGGATAGTTGGAGGGAGAGGGGCCTTTTTGATGTGGCCGATGCTGCGCTAGAAGAAGGCGGGGTCCTTCACGATTTGGTGGATGGTCAGGCGGATGCCCAGGATGCGTGGGCCCTGGCTCAATTGGCCCGGGCTCGCGGGGATGTGGAAGGGGCGCGGGCGTGGGCGCTTCTGGGAACGGGGAGCCAGCCCAAGACTTGGCAGGGTTTTTTGGCGAATGCCCATTGCTACCGGCACCTGGGCAACCTCGTGCAATCCTCCCGTGTCATCGTGCAGGCCATGGAGTTGGCCCGAAGCACCCCAGGTCTCGGCAACAATGGGGAGCCGGATCTGCTGGTGGCATTGGGCGAACTGTACTTCGAGTCCGAGCAGGAAGTCGAAGTGAGTGGAAAGCGCAGCGCGGGAGCCTTATTCAAGGAAGCGTTGAACATAGACCCGGGTCACGAAGGGGCCCTGCTCGGACTCCATGCTCTGCACCGTCTCAACCGCCAGCGCGTCAGCCAATCCCCCGAGCAGATTCTGCACACCCTTTTGGAAGCCCATCCCCGGTCGATTCCCGGGCTCGTACGGCGCACGGAGGACGATTTGTCCGACGGGCATTTGCCGAATGTGCGTAGGGCACTCCGAAAACTTGGGGATATCGCGGGCGGGCGCAGGGATGTGAAAACCCTGCGAGCAGCGATCGCTTTCGTGGAACATCGGAGGGAGGAATGCGAGGCGATTCTGTCCGAGTTGACCGGAGCCGCACCATTGGATTCGGTACCCGAACGCAGCGTGGGGTTGTACCTGTTGGAGCTGTACCGGTTCGCTGAAGCCTTGCCCTTCCTGGAGCGTTCGGTGGAGCGCAATGCCAAGGATCACCAGGCCTGGGTGCACCTGGCGCGATCCCTAGCCAATGTGGGGCGCGAGGATGAGGCGCGCGAGGCCCTGGCCACCAGCGTGCGATGGGCGGAGGGCCGTCAGAATGCATGGCGGGACAACTTGGCCGCGGTTCTGAATCATATGCACAAGCACCACACGCGGGAGTCCTATGGACCCTTGCAATTCTCGTGGAGGCCCGATGCCGCCGCCGTATTCCGGGCCTACTGGGTGCCGTACTACGAGCAGGCGCGTGAAGAGTTGGCGGAGCGCTATGGCTTCACACCCGGTACCACCACCATTGAGATCTTTCGGGAGCATGGGGACTTTTCCGTGCGTTCGGTGGGCTTTGAGGGATTCCCGGCCTTGGGCGTTTGCTTTGGCCCTGTGATCACTTCGCTTTCCCCCCTGTCCAGCATGCGCGGACGCTTTTCTTGGGCACGCACCGGGTTCCACGAATTCAGCCACGTGATTCACCTGGGCCTTTCACACAACCGTTGTCCGCGTTGGATCACGGAGGGGTTGGCCACTTGGGAAGAAGTGAATCGCAACCCCGCTTGGACGCGCAACATGCGCAAGGACCTACTGGATGCAAGGGCAAACAACGACCTGATTCCCGTGCGCGAACTGAACCGGGCCTTTCGTGGACCCCGCATCCTATTCGGTTATTACCAGGGTGGGTTGTTGTGTGAGATGCTGATCGCCAAGCATGGTTTCAGTCCGATGGTTCGGTTGCTCGAAGCCTTCGATCGCGGTGAGGATTTGGACCAGGCTATCCGGGGTACCTTCCATTGTTCCCCCGAGGATATCGACGTGGAGTTTGAGGTGTTTGTGGATGGACGCTTGAAGGGGCTCGACTGCGAACCCCTACACCACCCCGGTAGAATGCGCCGTTTGGCCCTGAGATTGCCGACCGATGCGCCCGCATCCGCAGGTGGGCAGGAACCCTCCCAGGAATTGCAAGACTGGGTCCAGAGCTGGTTGACCATCGCCTATGGGCACTGGCAGCAACAGCGGCCGGTGGATGCGGCTGAAGCCTTGCGAAGGGCTGCCAGTGCGGGCGTGGACTCATCCCGAGAGCAGTTCTTGCGCGCGGCTTTGGCCCTGGAAAACCGCGACTTCGAACGCGCCGAAACCCACTGGCGCGCCGGGTTTGAAATGGGGGGGCGGGAGTTCCGAAGTCTGGTTGCCATGTCGATCTACTTGGCGGGCAAGGATCGATT
>JARGOW010000584.1 GCA_029212955.1 Planctomycetota bacterium
TCGCACAGATTATCGCGTGTGCCTTGCAGGAACAGGGCGGGTTGCGCGATGGTGGGGAAGTGCTCAGAGCGCAGCTTTTCCGGTTTGCCCGGCGGGTGCAGGGGATAGCCGAAGAAGCAGAGCGCCGCGGCGTCGATGCCTTCGGCAGCCAGGTAGCTGGACATGCGGCCACCCATGGACTTGCCCGCCATCACGACTCGTGCGTCGGGGAATCGTTTGCGTAGGAATTCAAGGGCGCAGCGGTGCACGGCTTCCAACATGGGCCGACGATCGGGCGGCCGGCGGTTGCCCCCGCGATCCATGCGCTCCGAGTAGGCGTAGTTAAACCGCATGACCGGGTAGCCGGCGGCGGCCAAACCCGTGGCGATGTTCGCCATGAACTCGCTCGACATGTCCAAGCCGGCCCCGTGGGCCAGAAGGAAAACAAAATCGGACTTCGGAGTTTCGGGCAGGTTCCAGAATCCAGAGACCCAGTCGACCGGCGCCCCGCGGACGGGGATTTGAATGGCTTCTTGCACGTGGGCCCTAGCTTAGCGTGATGGGGGGAGGGGGGACAACCGCAGGCCGGCAATCGCGCGATGGCCGGATTTGACTGCGAGCGTGAGACCCGGATGTTACGGAAGGCCACAAGAGCATCCGCTCGGTGGCCAACGGTCTCCTGGGGCCTAGCTCCGCAGCCCTGCACCGGGATCGATTCGCCCTGCAACAAAGCTGGCTAGTGACTTGGAATGGGCGATCGTCGATCCCATGGGGCAATCCGGTTCTTTGAACCCCAGGTTGGGGATATAGGAGTCGGGCTTCAAGCAGCCAAAGGGTGCACCGACAGATTGAACGCTGCGCGGCCTATGAACGAACGGATGGAGCGGGCCGCGAGGGCATGTCCCCACATTCAAGTGGGGCAGGGGTTGTTGATTTCGCATCTTTCGGCCGAGCAGTTTGCGACTCCACGGTAAACTGCCCCTGACATGCACCGCCGACCCAACCAAGCCAAACCGAAGCTTCAGACCTCCACCCTCTGGTACCACGAATCCCAGCAATACGGGGACAAGCCCATGGGCACGCCGGGCTACGAGGGCGCCACCCCGGCCTACGTGATATGGAACCTGATCGAGCGCTACACCCGCGAAGGTGATCTGGTCGTCGACCCGTTCTGCGGAGGCGGCACCACCATCGATGTGGCGCGCAGCATGGAACGTAGGGGGCTGGGTTACGACCTGCGCCCCATCCGCGAGGACATCTTCCGCGCCGACGCGCGCAAACTTCCGCTCGAGGATGGCAAGGCCGACTTCGTGTTCATGGACCCGCCGTATTCCACACACATCGACTATTCGGAAGACCCCAACTGCATCGGCAAGCTCTCCGCCTTCGACGACTCCTACTTCGAAGCCATGCATGGTGCCTTCAACGAAGCCGATCGCATCCTCAGGGACCGCCGCTACTTCGCCATCTACGTCAGCGACTCCTTCAAAAAGAAGCAAGGCTTCATCCCTATCGCCTCCCGCCTAAGCGCCATGCTCGAATCCCGCTTTCGCCCCATCGACCACATCGCCGTCGTCCGCGGAAACCGCAAACTAGAAAAGCCCGGCTTCCACAAAGCCGCCGCCGAAGGCAACTTCTTCCTCCGCGGGTTCAATCACTTGATGATCTTCAAGAAGGAACGGTGACCGGGCGGAGCGTTCTTAGCATGGTCCACAAAAAAGGCGCGGGCTCCTATTGGAGTCCGCGCCTTTTGTGTTTGGGTCGAAGCCCTAGGTGGTGGTTCTACTGGACGTTGAGGAGTTCAACGACGAAGACCAGGGTGGCGTTGGGGCCGATTTTGGGGGGTGAACCGCGCTCTTTGTAGGCCAGGTTGCCGGGGATGACGAACTTGTACTTGGCGCCGACCTTCATGAGCTTGAGGCCTTCGGTCCAGCCGGAGATGACCTGGGTGACACCGAAGGTGGCGGGGGCGCCGCGCTCGTAGGACGAGTCGAAGCCGGTGCCGTCGGTGAGCCAACCGGAGTAGTGCACGGTGCACTTGTTGGCGTTGGTGGGCATGGCGCCGTCGGCGTCGCCCTCGCGCAGGACCTGGTACTGCAGGCCGGAGGCGGTGGTGGTCAGTTGCTCGGCGGTGGGCATGGAGAAGACGGGCTTCTCGAACTTTTGCGCGGAGTTCAACTTGAGCTGCCAAACGGTGACTTCGGCCACGCTTTCCGCACCGGCGGGGGCGCTGATGTCCATGGCCTTGGGTACGCGGATCAGCAGGTGGGAGCCGGGCTTCATCTCGCCCATGATGGGCTTGAGGAAGGGGATGCCGGGGTTGCTGGGCGGGCCGACCTGGGCACCGATCATGGAAGAGGAGATGGTGACTTTCTTCTCAGCGTCGTAGCGAGCAAAATCGAAACTCACCGAGTCCGCTTCGGCGCCCACAAGGCCTTCGCCAGCGGTGAGGACCTGATAGGTGATGCCATTGGCGATGGAGATGGTCTCGCGCTCCTCGGACCAATCCACGTAGGGCATGGCCTTGGCGGTGATCGCGATCAGTTCAACCTCGAAGATGAGGGTCGACTTGGCGGGGATCTGCGGCGGGCGGCCGGCTTCTCCGTAGGCCAGGTCGTAGGGGATGGTGAGCTTGAATTTAGCGCCGGGGCTCATGAGAGCCAGGCCTTCGTTCCAGCCTTCGATCACCTGGCCGATGGCGAACTCGGTGGGCTCGCCGCGGCGGTAGGAGGAGTCGAACAACTTGCCGTCGGTGAACCAACCGGCGTAGTGGACCTTGACCTTGTCCCCAAATGCGG
>JARGOW010000585.1 GCA_029212955.1 Planctomycetota bacterium
TCAGGAGCCAATCGTCTCACGTATTTGGAATTACGACCCGGACGCGGTTCCCGCAGGCGATATGCCCCCGTTCAACGCCTGGACTGCCAGCGGTCTCGTGCGCGCCATGGTCCTGGACGTGGGTTACGGAACCCGTGCGGACTTCGAACGGTTGAAGGATGCCCGCATCAAGATCAAGGGTTCCATCGCCATCGCTCGCTATGGCAAGGGCTACCGGGGCAACAAACTTTCCCTGGCGGAGGAGTACGGTTGCGTGGGCATGTTGCTCTTCAGTGACCCGAAGGACGATGGCAGCGACAAGGGCGCCACCTGGCCCGATGGCCCCTGGAAGTCACCGAACGCTGCACAACGTGGATCCGTCGGCCCCATGGGTCGCATTCCCGGAGACCCCTCCACCCCCGGCTTCGCTTCGCCCTTGCCCGGCCGAAATGTGGGCGAAGGCCAATCGCGCCTGACCGACTTCGCACTGGCCCAGGCCTTGCCGAAAATCCCGTGCATGCCCATCGGCGCCGCCGATGCGGCCCAAATCCTCGGCGGCTTGGGACGACGACGTCTGCCCGACGCCGCGGGGAACATGAAATCCCTACCGATCGGACCCGGCCCCACCACCGTTCGCCTGGAGGTGGATGCTCCCCGGGAAGTACGCACCATCACCAATGTGATCGGTAGCCTGCAGGGCACTAGCCCCAATGTGGTCATGGCCGGCAACCACCGGGATTCCTGGGTGCGCGGCGCCCACGATGCGGGCAGCGGAACGGTCACCCTCCTGCGCGCCGCCCAGCACCTGGCAGCCCAGGTGAAAACCGGCTGGAAGCCCGAGGCCACCATCTACCTGGCATTTTGGGATGCGGAGGAACAGGGGCTGATCGGTAGCACCGAGTGGGTGGAAGCCCATCGCGGGATCCTGAGCCAGGCGCTCAGCCTGTATATCAATGCCGACGCCGCCGTGAGTGGACCCAATTTCCGAGCCTCGGGCACTCCTGGACTGGAGCCCTTCCTAGCCAAGGCTCTGATCGAAATGGAGCACCCCGAAGACAGCGTCGGCCCGCACCCGACCTGGTTGACCCAGCAGGGAACCCTGAAGGAGTTCAATCTGCCCGGCTCCGGCTCCGACTTCGCCCCGTTCCTACATCACTTGGGGCTGCCCGTATTGGACATCTCTTTTTCGGGGAACCCCGGCGGCCAGTACCACACGGCCTTCGACGATGTCCCCATGGTCGAACGCTTCCTGGACCCGGGTTACGTGAATCACGAATTGGCCGGGCGCACCATGGCCGCCCTTTTGACCACCGCATCCAGCATGGGGCGCCGGGTGTTCAGCGACAGTCGCGCGGCCCGGGTTTGGATTCGCCATTCGTTGGAAGCCAAGGATTGGATGGGCGCCCGTCACGGGGGCGGATTGGCCGGTGCCTTTGGGCGCCTCGCTAGTACCATCGAAAAAGTAGATCTACGGGGAGTGAAAGGTTCCCTGCTACCGCCCATGTTGTACCGCGGCTTGCTTCGTACCGAAGGATTGCCGAAACAGCCCTGGTTCCGCAACGCCCTGTGGACCCCGGACCGCGAGTCCGGTTACGGCACTCAAATCTTCCCGGTCATGCGCTTGTGCGTGGAGGCCGAATCCTCCGGCGCCCTCGACTTTGAAGTGACCCGACTCATCAAAGAAATCGAAGCGTTGACCCAAGCCTGGGCCCTCGTGCCCCTGCGGCCGGAACCCGACCCACAGGACAAACGTTGAAAGCCCTCTGGCCTTTTTTCCAACGCTTCTTGCGCTATCGAACCCGCCTGTTGGCGGGTTTGTTGTGTATTCCCCTGGCGCAATTGGCGGATGTGGGCATCACGCTCTTCATCGGAAAGGCCATCGACCGGGCGCGCACGGCAGAGAACACGGATTGGATGACCTCCGTACTCATCTGGTTGACCGTGTTCGCATTGGCTCGGGTCGTGTTCCGGTTCCTCCAACGCTGGCTGATCGTGGTTCTTTCGCGACAGGTGGAGGTGGACCTCAAGCAGGACACCTTCGACCGGCTGACGCGACTCTCCTTCGACTTCCACAACCGTAGCCGCTCCGGCGATGTGGTCAGCCGCCTGACCTCCGACGTGGAAAACGTACGCATGTTCCTCGGCCCGGGAATGATGTACACCTTCGGCGCTTTGGTCGTCGTGCCCTTTTCCCTGGCGGTGCTCTACTCCAAGGATCCCAAGGTCACGCTGGTCATGATCTTCCCCATGATTTTCATGGGATGGATCATGAAGAAACTCACCCCGCGCATCCACCGGCACTCTGTGGCAGTGCAGGAAAGCTTGGCGGACATCAGCCACCGGGCCCAAGAGAACTTCGGTGGCATCCGTGTCGTTCAAGCCACGGGCATTGAGGATGGCCAAGCCGAGCGGTTTACCGAATCCAGCCGTGGCAACAGGAACAACCAGATCGCCATGGGCTCGGCCCGGGGCCTGACCCACGCCTCCATCCACGGCTCCTTCGACGTGACGTTCATCGTCATCTTGATCGTTGGAGGCCTGGCTGCCATCGATCGCAGGCTGAATGTGGGCGAACTCTTTGTCTTCATCGACCTCACCATCAAAGTCTTCTGGCCGCTGATCGCCATGGGGTGGATCGCAGGCATGTACGCGCGCGCTTCCGCTAGCGCGACCCGTATCACCGAGCTGTTGGAAGAGGAACCGTCCATTCGGGACGCGGAGAATCCCGTGGATTTGAACCCGCTAAAGGGCGAATTGGATCTGCGCGACGTCACCTTCCAGTACGAGGGTGCCGAA
>JARGOW010000586.1 GCA_029212955.1 Planctomycetota bacterium
TCCTCAAGAAGCGTGCCCTACGCAACCGAATTTCCGGGGGCGAGACCATCGAAAGCATTCCCGCCGAGGAACGGGTGTTCGACCAGGGCGACGTTCTCGTCACCGAAATGACCACCCCCGACTGGGAACCCATGATGAAGGATGCTTCCCTCATCATCACCGAGAAGGGCGGCCGCACCTCCCACGCTGCCATCATCGCCCGCGAGTTCGGCATTCCTGCCGTGGTCGGCTGCGAGGACGCCACCCGTAAGCTGAAGCCCCTGCAAGAGGTCACTGGAACCTGCGCCGAAGGCGACATGGCCCTGGTTTTCGACGGCATCCACCCCTTCGAAATCGAAACATCCGAAATCGACCTCTCCCAGAAACTCGAGACCAAGATCAAGCTCAACGTGGGCTTTCCGTCCAAGGCCCTGGCCGATTCGAGCCTGCCCGTGGACGGTGTGGGCCTGGCCCGCTTGGAGTTCATCCTGACCTCCGAGGTCAGCGTGCACCCCCTGGCCTTGCTCTACTACGAGGAGCTCTCCGACTACGCCAAGACCGGTGAAATCGCGCCCGAGCTCATGCCCTGGGATGAGGTCATCGAGAAAGCCGGCCAAGAAGAGATTCGCTTCCTGGTGGGCGCCATCCAACGTCGTACCGCCGGCTACGCCAACAAGCGCCAATTCTTCGTGGACCGGGTCATGGAAGGTGTCGGTCTGATCTGCACCGCATTCCACCCGCGCCCGGTTTTGGTACGCCTCTCGGACCTCAAATCCAACGAGTACCGGGAATTGCTCGGCGGCCGCATCTTCGAGCCCGAGGAAGAGAACCCCATGATCGCCTGGCGTGGAGCCTCGCGCTACGTGGACCCCACCTTCCTACCCGCCTTCGAAATGGAATGCGACGCCTTGCGATTGGTGAAGCGCCGATTGGGGTTGGACAACCTACAACTCATGGTGCCCTTTTGCCGCAGCCCAGAAGAGGGCGCGGAAGTGCGCCAACTGCTGGCCGATCGCGGCCTGGGAAGCGAAGCGGGCGTGCCCCTCTTCCTCATGATCGAGTTGCCCTCCAACGTGATCCAAGGCGATGACTTCATCGACGCCATGGAATTGTCTGGAGGCTCCATCGGATCCAACGACCTGGTGCAAACCGTGTACGCGGTCTCCCGGGACGACCTGGAAAACTACAAGTATCACGTGGACGCGCGCTCCCCTGCCGTGCAATCCATGATCCGTCAAACCGTGCAGACCTTCCGCGATCGCGGCATCGAAATCGGCATCTGCGGACAGGCGCCTTCGGACTACCCCGACGAGATCCCCGCCTTCCTGGTGGAATGCGGCATCAGCTCCATTTCGGTGACCCCCGACACGGCCATCGCCGTGCGCCAAGCCTTGGCCAAGGCCGAGAACGAAAAGCGTGGGCACGCGGCTCCGGACCTCCACGCCACCGACGACCGCGAAAGCGCTTAATTCCGGACCGAATCCATTCGATGCGGCGTCCGGCCCGAAACCCCTCCGCGGGGTTGCGGGCCTGACGGTTTATCCGCCAAAGGGCTGCCCCATGATTCTTCGCTCCCTTGAAACGGTCCGACCTGGATCCCCCATGGCCATCCACTTCCCCATTGGCAAATCCCACCCGATCCCGTACACCTGAATGCGCCCGTTTCAGCTCGCCCCCACCATTTTTCCATGCCTGAAAAACCGATTGCACTCAGCATCGCTGCCGCAAGCCTGGCCGCGATGATTGCCCAGGTACTCGTATGCCTGGAGCAGTACGCGCCAGTCACCGTCCTGGAATCGGTCTGGTTCCTCCTGGGCTTCTTCACCATTCTGACCCACATCTGCGTGGTGGTCATGTTCTCCGCCATCGCCCTCGGCAAGCCAATCCCAAGGCTCATGCGCGGAACCATCGCCCTGGCCTCGGCCTGCGTAGGCATCATCTTTCACCTGCTGCTCGCCGATCAATTCAACTTTGAAGGACTCGCCTGGTGGGCCGACTTGGCCTTGCATACCCTCATCCCCCTGGCAGTACTCGGCTGGTGGCTCGCATACACCAGAAGAGAGCAAGTCCGCTGGAGCGACCCCTTCTTGTGGGTTCTCTATCCCATCGCGTACGGGATCTCGGCCCTGATCCGCGGCCCTCTCAACATTTCAGAGCATTACCCCTACGGGTTCCTCGATCCGACCAAACTCGGATACGACGGCGTAGCCCTGGTCTTCCTGGGCATGGCTGCAGCCTTCATCGGGTTTGGTTTGGGGATGATCGCCTGCGTTAAAAGGCCTTGGAGGTCGGACCCGGGCGGGGCTCAGCCGTAAGCAGCTCCCAATCCTCTCGTGAATCCGACCAGACAAACAAGCGGCCCCGCTTCTCTTTGGAGAAGCGGGGCCGCTTGAATTCTTGCGAAGGTCAGAGCTTAGTGCTCGTGTTCCCCGTCCGCGTGGTCATGGCCTTCGTGGCTATCTGCGCCGGGGGCCGGGGCATCCAGGATGCTCTTTACGAGCTCGCCGAAATCGGCGCTTTCCTTGCCTCCGAGTTCCGCGGACTTCTCGGCGAAGATCTTCGCGAGGACCATGTCCTGCTTGTGCTTCATGGCGAAGAAGGCGGCGATGCTATAAATGCGAATGCCTTTTTCGTTGTCGACGATCTTGTTGACCGTGGTGAAAGCTTTGACGGCTTCCAGGGAGGAGAGCATGGTCTCTTCGCTGCTCACATTTTCGATGCGGCCGATCAGGGCAGTCTCGTAGAGTCCCTTCTCGTTCTTGGGGTCGAAAGCCAGGGCTTTGTCGAAGTACTCAG
>JARGOW010000009.1:0-13216 GCA_029212955.1 Planctomycetota bacterium
GGCGGTGGGATGTTTGAGGCTAAGGGTCAAGGAGCGCAAGGCGCTACGCTTGTCAAAGCCAGGTAGCTTTGTGACCTGTTCCAAACGGGAGCAAACCTCCCGCGGCGTCTCGGGAGTCCCCAAGAAAATGGAACGGAAGGCAAAGCCAGCCAACGCCAATACGGCGACGAGGATGAGGGGGGTTGTCCACTTCATAACAGCCCCCAAAGCGTAACCAGCCCCCAGTGGATATCCAAACCCGGAGGGGCCCGGTGGTGGAAGTGCTGGATTGTTCGGAGACTGGTTCCGTTTCGGGGACTGGGGTCCGGGTGGCTCTCAATCCCCGGGGGTCAGGCTGCGCCAAATTCCCGGTCCATCAGCCCGTGTTTGCGCATTTTATTGAAGAGGGTGGTGCGATTGATTCCCAGCTCTTCGGCGGCCTGCTTGCGGTTGCCCTGGGTGGCTTCCAAGGCGTGGATGAGAATTGCTTTTTCAGGGCCCTCCAGGGCGGTTTTGAGGGGAATGATGGCCCTTAGGCGATCCATTCCCAGTTGCAGATTGGGCTCCGAGGCCTGCATCCCGGCGGAGTGTTTCCTGGCTTCCTCCACCAGGTCTGCCGGCAGGGCGCCCACATGGAGTCTGTCGCCATCCGCCATTAGGACCGCACGCTCGATGACATTCTCCAGCTGCCTGATGTTGCCAGGCCAATCGTAGCTGGAGAGGATCTCTAGCGCCCCCGCATCTGGTCGGGGGATGGGTCGATCATAGTCCGCAGCAAATCGCCGTAGAAAGACCTCCACCAGGCGTGCCAAATCCTGGGGTCGCTCCCGAAGGGGAGGGAGTGCCAGGGAAACCACATTCAAACGCCAGTACAGATCCTCTCGGAAGTCTCCGGCATCGATGGCCTGCTGCAGATCCTGATTGCTGGCGGCAATGATTCGAACATCCACCTTTCGCGTTCGGTTTTCGCCCACCCGTTCCAAAACTCGCTCTTGGATCACCCTCAGCAGTTTGACTTGCAGATCCAGGGGAGCGCTGTTGATTTCATCCAGGAAAATCGTGCCCCCGTCGGCTTCTTCAAACCGACCGGGCTTGTCGCGGATGGCGCCGGTGAATGCGCCTTTGGCATGGCCGAACAGTTCGCTTTCCAAAAGCGCACTGGGCAGGGCTCCGCAATGCACCACGGTAAACGGCGCATCCTTTCGATTTGAGTTTTCGTGAAGGGTTCGCGCCAGTCGGGTTTTTCCCGTGCCGCTTTCGCCCAGGATGAGAACCGTGGCCCTGGAAGGAGCCACCGCCCGGGCGGTTTCGAGCACCGCATCCATGTGGGGATCCACCGAATTGAAACCGTCGAACCCCAGGCTCTGCTTGAGTTTGGCCCGCAGGTTTTGATTCTCTTTTCGAAGGGAGTCCTGCTCCCTGGCATGACCGAAGGCGCGCAGAATCTCTGGCGGTTTACAGGGGGTGGAAAGCCAGGAGAAGGGCCGTGGGCCATCGCTGCCGGAGGCTTCTCCTATACCGATCAAAACCCCCTCAAAACCTGCCGGATCAGGACCTTCCCACGCCCAGGCCGAATGGCTATCGGCGTCCAAGAGAACCAAATCCCAGGCCTGCCGATCCAGGGCTTGGCCCATGGATTCTTCGGGCAAGGCCGCCTCGCTCGGTAGGCCTGCGAGGGTCAGGTTTCTAGCGAGGGTGCGGGGCTGGTCTCCCACCAACACCAGGCAGCGAAAGTTTTGGAAAGGGGAGTTTTCCGGGGGGCGTTGGGGCCAGGGCCGATGGACGAAAGCCGCTTGGTCGGGGTCGGGTGTATTCACGTCGATTTTTATCGACATGGGTGTTCACCCAACTCAACACGGCTTCCTCGAATCTGGAGGGCGCTGGACGGCCAATGGCCTTTTAGTGGGCCAGGGGGAGGTTTAGCAGGAAAGCGCAATCGCCGGAATCGGGGACTTCCAACTGCAAATCGCCCCCTTGGCCCCTCAGGATGGAGCGCGCTGCCGATAGGGCATTGGGCCCAATATCGGCCATATGGGGGCGCAAGGCGTAGGGCTCGAAAATCTCTTCGGGCGTCAAGTCAGCGATGGGGCCCGCCCGGAAACCGATTTTGATTTGGGCGATTTCTCCCAAGTCCAAACACTCGACTCGCACGGTTTCAGACTGGCTGCCGGCACATTGCCCGGCCACTTGAAGCAAAGCGTCCAGGGCACTGACCAGCAGCATTTTGTCGCTGCGAACTTGGGCCTGGGTTTGCCCACGGAAGAGGAAGCGCGGAGCGTCGGGCCCCAACCCTGTAAGAGCTCCCAGTTGTTCTTGGACCAGGGTCGCCAGGGAGAAAGTTTGCTCCCCCTGGGCGGGCGGCGATGCAAGGAATCCCAAAGTCCGAGCAAACTGGGAAAGCCGAGCCACGTCCTCGCGCAGCGCCATCGCGATGGGGTGGCCCTGTAAGGGCACATCCTCCTCGAGCGCAAAGAGGTCCAAGTGGAGGCGCTGCGCCAGGTCATTGAGGTCCGCGATCTGACCCTTGTACCAGGACATGCGTTGCCAGTCGGTCTCCGAGCGGGGGAGGAGTGCTTCCGCCCGTTCCTCGGCAAGGACTTCCTCCAAACGAACCATGGGACCACTGGCCAGGCTTTGGGTGAGAACGTCCACCGGGTGCTCGCTGGTGGATTGGGGCGCGGAGGAAGGCGGCTGGGCCCAAGCCGTGTCCGGTACGGCAAACGGGTCGGGCACGGGGAAATGCATGTCCGGTTCTTCACGCTCGGAGCTGTAGTTGGGCTCGTCGGCGGGGAATTCCTCAAAGTCGAAAGACTCCAAACTTTCTTCGAGACCGTTCGGGGAAGGTTCGGCATCCCAAGCATCTTCTTCCTCGTCCACAAAGGGTGCGGAGAGGATGGCCTGGATCGCCCCCAATTCCTCATCGGGGTCGGTAAACTGAAGTGGGGACTTCCTACGCGTACAGACGGATTCTGGCGGGGCCAAGCCGATTTCTGGAGCAGGATTGGGTTCGGCTAGCTGGGCGGAATCCCGGGGCCGGGGGGGGTGAAAGAGCCTCCCGATTTGCTCGACCAGCAGGGGACCGGGCCACCAATAAACGTGGGCGGGACCCACCAGGCGCTGGGCCATGCAAGGGGAACCGTCCACGTCCAGTAGGACCAGTTCCCAGCCACTGGCCTGGGCCAGGAATTGCTCCACAAGGGCCACGTGGGAGCCCTCCAACCCTTGGGCCGAAAGGACCAGACGGCCCCTTCGTGTGGGGGCCGGAAGCGTAGGGACCGCCCCATCCAATACCTGCAGCCTCACCGACCCGTGGGAGGAGGTCATGCCAGCCAGGAGCGGCTCCAGAACGGCAGAGCTAGGCCCCATTCCCAAAATCAGGGTCCAGGTGGGGTGGATTTCGTGGTGCATTCCCATGGATGTACCATAGCTGGGCCCATGGGGCACGGCCAGCCCGGGAGGGGGCAGCCAGCCTTCCGGGGGGGCAGAACGGGGTCCTTGAGGTGAATTGGGCATGCGTAAGGGGCCGAATGGGGCCAGGAGCCCGTGTGAATGCCGATTTACGGAGGAGTGAGGACGAGGGTCCACGTCCCAGGGGGGGGAATCCGCGGGGGCTGGTGGACCTTGTCCACGGGTACGGGGCAGGTCCCCGTCCCTTTGGATCGCACTACCGTCGGGAAAACAATTCCTTCGGACCTATCCTTTTTGAATCCGATAGCGAAAGATTCGGGCCCTGTTCGTTCTTCCGAGCCGGTCCGAGCGTCCCCATCCGAACCCATGCCCGCCCCTGCCCCCGAAATCTCCGTGGTCCTCCCGGTCTACAACGAGGAGGAATCCCTGCCCATTCTGCATGGGGAGTTGATGGATAGTCTGGTTTCCATGGGGCGCAGCTTTGAAATCATCTATGTGAATGACCATTCCTCCGATGATTCCCTGAGGGTGCTGCTGGAGCTCAAAGGCGAGTGCCCGCAAACGGTCGTGGTGCAATTCCCGTGCAATTTCGGTCAAACACCGGCCATGGCGGCTGGTTTCGAGGTGAGTCGGGGCAAGATTGTTCTGACCCTGGACGCGGACTTGCAGAATGACCCCGCGGACATTCCCCGATTGGTGGAGCGCTTGGAAGAGGGTTGGGATCTGGTGGTGGGTTGGAGAAAAAAGCGCGAGGACGGGTTCGTGCTCCGGCGCTTGCCCTCCAAAATCGCCAACGGAATGATCGCCAAAATCACCGGTGCGGACATCCATGATACCGGATGTACATTGAAAGCGTACCGGCGCGAATTGATGGAGAACCTACCGATTTACGCGGAACAGCACCGTTTTTTGCCCGCCTTGGCCGTGGCGAGTGGTGCTCGCATCGGGGAGCTCGTGGTCCACCACAGGGCGCGTAGATTTGGAGAAAGTAAGTACGGTATCGGCCGGGCGGTGCGCGTCTTCTTGGACCTTTTCAACATCAAGATGCTGGCCACATTTCTACGCAATCCCCTTTTGTACTTTGCCATCCTAGCCTTACCCTTCGGCTTGATGGCCTCCCTGGTCTTCACCCTGCGGGTGAGTGGGGCGTGGGCACCCAACGCGGCTTGGTTCGTGATGGCCTTGTTTGCCCAATGCACCGCCTTTTTCGTCTTGCTCGGCCTGCTGGCTGAACTTGTGATCCGCATCAGTGGGTTACACCATAGCAAGTCCTTTGAACCCATGAGCATGCACCGAAATCGATGAGTGGGCCCGAAGAAACACCCCTGGAAGAGGCACCCCTGGTAGAGCAGGTGGAAAACCCCAATGTGGACGTCACTATGGTCGTCCCCGTAGAGTCCGCAAGTGCGGATGTGGAGGCGGTTGTACAAGCCCACGCCAAAGTGCTCGAAGGTGCCGGAAAAACCTGGGAAGCCATTTTGGTTTTTGATGGGGTGAAAGGGACTGCTTGGGAGGCTGGCTTGAGCATGCAGGAGCGGACCCGTGACCAGGTCCGCACCATTGCACTGCACCGCAAGTTTGGCGCTGCGGTTTGCCTGGCCAGTGCCTTTGAACATGCGCGGGGGGATTCCCTGTTGACCCTGCCCGATTACGTTCAAGTGGATCCCGCATCGCTACTGGGCCTCCTGGAAGCGGTGGAGGCCGGAGCCGACTTGGCCACGGGGTTGCGCGCCCAGCGGGTGGATTCGGCCTACAATCGCTTTCAATCGAGGTCCTTCAATTGGCTGATTCGAGCCCTTACGCGGACTCCATTTCAGGATTTGAACTGCAGCGTGCGCCTCATGCGTAGGGCTGTCATCGAACAACTCTCCATCTATGGAAACATGTATCGGTACCTGCCGATCCTGGCCTATCGTCGAGGTTTTCATGTGGATGAAGTGCCCCTTCGGCATCTTCGCGAGGAGCGCGAGCACGGCTCGGTTTTTCCATTGGCCTACATCCGTCGGGCATTGGATGTGCTGAGCGTGGTTTTTTTGACAGGCTTCACCCACAAACCCCTGCGCTTTTTTGGCGCGTTGGGAGGCGCTTGCATGGTTGCGGGTGCGGGGCTGGTTTCCTGGCCGTTCGTGCTCCGAATGTTTGGGGGGGATGTGCCGCCCATGCAGTCGCCCCTGTTTCTGATCGGGCTTGTGATTTCGGTCCTCGGGCTGCAGGTGATCGGTTTCGGGCTGGTCGGCGAAATCGTTGTGTTCACGCAAGCTCGTAACATCCGCGAATACCGGATCGACCGCATACACCGCTAGTCCCATCATGCAGGTTAGACTTTCAACACCCGAAGACGACGGGTTGCGCGACGAGTTTGTTCGCGCCCAGGACAAAGGCACCTTCTTTCATCTGGCCGGCTGGGGGCAGGCGGTGGAGAAAGTGATGAAACACAAGCGTTCCGATTGGCTGGCGTTCGACGGGGATGACCTGGTCGGGGTGCTTCCGCTTTCCATTTGCCGTAGCTTGCGCGGCAAGCGCAATTTGATCTCGGTTCCCTATGGCGTCTATGGCGGCCCCCTCGGGCGGGATCGGGATGTGGAAGCGGCCCTGTTCCATTCTGCGGAGCAGCAGGCCATCGATATGGGAGTGGGCCGCTTGGAATTGCGTTGCCAGACGGATCCGGGTTTGGATCTGCCCGCCTCCGATTTGTATTCCACCTTCATTCAGGCATTGCCTGATGATGTGGAGCAGGTCATGAAGGACATGCCAAAGAAGGCGCGGGCGGAGGCTCGCAAGGCGCGCAATCGCCACGGGCTCGTACTGGAGGAAGGGCGCTGGTACCTGGATGACATGGTCCGCCTGTTCCACCGCAACAAGCGTAGCCTGGGGTCGCCTGCCCTACCCCTGGGCTGGTTCCGTGCGCTCATGGAGCAGTTTGGTGAGGATGCGGTTGTGCATGAGGTGCGACGGGAGGGGGAACCCCTGTCCGCCGTTCTATCGTTCCGCTTTCGAGATCAACTGCTGGCGTACTATTCTGGCAGTGGAGATACGGCGGATCGCCAGTACTCGGCTTCGAACTTCCAATACATGGCCCTCAAGGAATGGGCGGTGGAGAGGGGAATTCGGGTGTTCGATTTGGGCCGAAGTCGAAAAGGTGCGGGCGCCTTTAAATTCAAAGTCAACCAGGGCTTGGAGCCCCAGGATCTCCACTATCGATTCCGCTTGGTGACCGACACGGAGCTGCCGAGTTTGAATCCTTCGAATCCAAAGACCCACAAGCTGCAAAAGGCCTGGCGCCGCCTGCCGCTTTCCGTCACCACCTTGCTTTCCACGCCCGCTTCCCGCTTTTTGCCGTAGGGCGGAGCGTCAAGGGCGGGTCTGGCGCTTGTTTTTGCGTTGGAGTATGAACTCGGCCGCCTGGGCGAAGTCCTCGGCCACGAGCGCGCGTAACTCCGGATGGGATTTCAGCCGGCTTTCCTGCTCAGCGCCCTTGCCCGTCCGGACGAGAATGCCCGGAATCTCGAGGTGCTCGCCGGCTTGAAGATCGCGAATGGAGTCTCCCACCATCCAGCTGCGTTTCGGATCCAGTCCTAAATCCTCACAGGCCTGCAGGAGCATGCCTGGGGCAGGCTTGCGGCATGGACAAGGACCGGGTTGTTGCCCCGCTGCGCCCAGGGTCGGGTGGTGGGGGCAATGGTAGATTCCTTGCAGTTGAATCCCGTGCTGCTGGAGTTCGAAAGCCATGCGATCATGGATCGCTTCCAGATCGGCTTCCGACAATTTCCCCTGGGCAATTCCGCTTTGGTTGGTGACAACAACCAGGGCCCATCCGGCCCTTTGCAGGTCGGCAAGGGCGGGAAGCACCCCTGGAATCCAGTCGAAGTCCTCGGCCCTGGATAGGTAGTGAACGTCCTTGTTGAGGGTTCCATCGCGGTCTAGAAACACCGCGGGTTTGAGCACGGTGTCGCTCAACGGGTGGGTTCGGCCCGTTGCATTTGCACGAAGAGGCGGCTCGGCAATTCACCCTTGAGCACCGTGCGCTGCTGGAAGAAATCGCCCACGTTCAGCCAGAGGGGGAATCTCCACGTGTTGTAGTGGGCCACCCAGTCCTCGTAGAAGACGTAATTGACGCGCTTTCCGTTGCGCAGGTTGCGAACCGCCGTTTTGAACCCGGGAAGTACGAATTCCACCTGACGATGTTCCTTGTTGCGGATATCGAGGGAGGTGGGAGTCACGAAGCCCGAGTCCTGGCCGTCGATCAGAATCCGTGCCCCGGGGGGGGAGGATGCGAAATGGACGGGAGGCGTACTGCTGCAAGAAACGATGAGCAGGAGGACGATAGCCAAGGACAAGCGGTACAGCATGGTTGAATTGTGGGGGGGGCGGGCTCGCCGCGCAAGCTCCAGGCAGGCTTGGGAAGCAAGTTCCCATCGCACCCCTATATATCGGCGAGAATGGCCCCAGGGGACGGGTGGAAGGGAGATTCTTCGATTTCCACCTGCCCCAGGTTGGGGCGGGGCAAGGTCTGGATTCGCACTGGATCCCTGGGCCAAATCCGCGAAAAGCCATGGGCTCTGGGGGAACGTGGGGTGCACCTCGGAGGTCCGTCGGAATCCGAGTGGACATCGTCGTTCCGGTTTGGAATTCTCCAGGCAAGCCATGTCCAAGGAATCTGCCCTGCGATCGATCCGCGCCCAATTGGCGCGCCTTGGGGTGGGCCCATGGCTCCTCCTGGCCCTGGCCATTGGATTGCTTCGATTCATATATTTGGATCGTTGGAGCATGTGGTACGACGAGGCGTTGACGGTGGCCGACGCTTGGAAGGGCTCCGGGGGCCGGTTTCATCAGGTGGGATACCGGGCGATTCATTGGGTTGTGGAGGCTATGGGGGGCTCCATTGAGGAAGGCAGTTTGCGCTTCCTTCCGGCCCTGGCGGGGTTCCTTGCGATTCCGACCTGCTATTGGGCCTTTTTGCCCGTGGCTGGCCCGCGTCGGATGGGGGTGGCTTCCGCCTTGCTTGCCGCCAGCTCCTGGCAGCAGTATTGGTCCCAAAACGCACGCGGTTACACGATGACCGAGTGGGTGGCGCTGCTGGGCACCGGGGTTTTTCTCCGGGGACTCAAAAAATCCAACGGACCCCAAACACTGGTGGGCCTGGCCGTGGTGGGTTCCAGTGCATTCTTTCATCCCCATGGGGCGGTCTTGGCGGTGGGCATGGCTTTGGGAATGGGTGTCTACCTGGTTCATTCCGCCGATCGGGAGCGCATCAAGCAGCCCGTTCGGTGGGTCCTTGCGGGCGGCGCGGTGGCATTGATTCTCCAAGGTCCTGGCTTGCTGGCGGCCTTCCAGAATTACCAGAGCGGCGGGGCACAGGGTGGCCTGGGAAGCTTGATCCACCTCATCAAGAGCACGGCGTTTTTCCTGACTCCGGTCATAGGCGTGGGGCTTTGGATCGGTGGCTTGCACGCGATCTTCACGGGTCAGAGGGATGGGCAATTCGTGCTGGCCGTGGTGCTGGGCACTTCGGCATGTCTGGCTTTGCTTTCCTTCTTCGGAATGACCTCCGCCCAATACCTGTTTGGGCTGCACCCTTGGATGCTGGTCCTTGCGGTATGGCCCCTGGGGTCTTTGCAAATGCCCCGCGGGGTTCGGTGGGCCTATGTGGCCGTGATGCTGTTGCCTAGTCTGGCGCAATTGGGGTTGTATTCGACGGTCCGCATGGGGGAACGACCCCGTTGGCGTGAAGCCTACGACTATGTTTGGAATCATCGCGCCGAGCATGACTTGGTTCTTGGCATGCAAGCGGGGCTCGGTGATTTCTATCTGGATCCTGGGTTTGTCGATGTGCGTCAGCCCCGTGCCGTGGGCTGGAATGACCGCACCCAGCCCCACAACTTCCGAAGGGCTCGCCGGGAACTGAGGCCCACCTGGTTTGTGATTCGGCCCGCATTCCTCGATTTATGGAAGCGCGAGGATCGCAACGAATTGAGGGCCTTTCTCGCGAGCGAGTGTTACTTGCAGGCGCGTTTTCCGGTGAACATGGAGGGGCGCGACCTGGATCTGGAGATCTACTTCAAGCCGGGTCTATAAATCGCTTTCACCCCGGGGATTGGGGTGGGCGAATGCGCGTATGGCGCCAGGTTCAAAAAAAGGCCCGGCCCCCAAAGGAGCCGGGCCTTTTGAAGGCAATGGGATGGAACTACTCCTTGGCGCGTCCGACAAACTCGCCGGTGTCCGTGTTGATCGTTACTTTTTCACCCACGGCGATGTGCATGGGGACCTTGAGTTTGTGGCCGGTTTCCAGGACGGCGTCCTTCTTGACACCGGTGGCGGAGTTGCCCTTGACCGCCATTTCCGCTTCCACGATTTCAAGAACCACGTTGGTGGGCAATTCCAATCCGAGGGCTGTGGTTTCGTGGAAGGTGAGCTCCACCTGGTCGCTCTCCTTCACGAATGCCATGCGATCCGATACCAGATCTTCCGGAATGGGGTATTGCTCGAAAGTATCCCCGTCCATGAAGACGTAATCCCCGTTGGCTTCCTGGTAGAGGTACTGGCACTTCTTGCGGTCCAGGAAAGCGGTTTCAAACGAGTCTCCCGCAGAGGGGCGGAAGCTGGTCTGCTGCCCCGTGGTGAGGTTTCGGGTTTTGACCTGGATGATCGCCCGCCAGTTTCCAGGGGTGGCGTGGCTGTAGTCGGTGATCTGCACGAGCTGGCCCTTGATTTGGAGCACCATGCCCTTGCGTAGTTCGGTCGCCTTGACGTTCATTCTCGGGGTATCCTAGCGGTTTGGAGTGGATTGGACTGCTAGGGACAGTCTATCCGCCCAAGCCATGTGACTGGAAGGCCTAATCCTGAGTTGGGGCATGCGCGTGGATTCAACAGGCGAGTCGTTGGCTCCTGGACGCTGTCCTCTACGCAGTGGACTCCAGCTTTCGCCGTTCCGGCGGCATTTGGGTTGGGTTCCAGGCCCGAGCCCGATTCCGGGGCGGGAAACCGCTGAGATCGGCGTGTGGCTCGGTACCGTTGCGGCCGGGCGGGTGGCTAGTACTTCTTGCGCCCGCTTGAGCTTGGCAGGCCCAGGGCCTTGCGATACTTGGTGACCGTGCGGCGTGCGATTTGAATGCCTTCTTTCTCCTGCATGAGCTTTGCCAGGGCTTCGTCGGAAAGGGGGTGTTCTTTGTCCTCGGATTCGATCATTTGACGGACCAGTTCCTGAACGCTGACCTGGCTGGTTTGGTTGCCCGTGTCCGTGGTGGTCCCGCCCGTGAAGAAGAATTTCAAGGGGAAGATCCCCAGCGGTGTTTGAGCGTACTTGCCAGCCACCGTCCGGCTGATGGTGGAGATGTGAACACCTAGGTCATCGGCAACCTCTTGCATACGCAGCGGCTTTAGCGCTTCCTTGCCGTGGCGCAGGAAGTCCTCCTGCCGGGAGAAAATCCGGAGGGCGACCTTTTGCAGGGTGGAGTGTCGTTGCTTGAGTGCGTCGATAAACCACTGTGCTTGGTCCCTGCGCTTGGACAGCCAGGCCTTGGCTTCTTTGGTGGACTCTTTCTGCTTGAGCAATCCCAGGTATTCGTCGCTCAAGGTGAGAAGTTCTCCACGATTGCGGCCGAGTCGGATCGTCCACTCTCCTTCAATCTCCTCGACCATGACGTCGGGTACGATGCTTGTGGCAGGTTGGCCTCCAAAGTCCGTGCCGGGATAAGGATCCAAGTGCCGCAGTTGCTCGATCGCCAGTTTGATCTCATCCAGGTCGGCGCCGGTGGCCTTGGCAATGCGTGGCAATCGGTTGGCCTGCAAGTCTTCGAGATGATCTTCGATCAGGCTCCACAACAGGGGGTCGGCCACTTGCTTGGCTTCCAATTGCAGGGATAGGCAATCCTTGAGGTCCGTGGCGCCCAGGGCCGGGTGGGTGGCTTGGCGCAGGCGATGGAGCATGCTCGCCAGGTTCAAGCGGTCGATGGGTTTGCCCAGGGCCTCCTGCATTTGTTCGGCCAAGAGAGTTAAGCCCTGGCGCAGGTAGCCGTGTTCGTCCAAGGACCAAAGCAGAAAGTCGAGCTGGATGCGCTCGTCTTCGCTCAAGTCGAGCCAGATGGCCTGGTCGGCCAGGGCTTCGGCCATGGTGTGGGGCGTGTCGGCCGTGTTCTGCAGCGCCTCGTACTTGGGATCTTCATCCCCAGAAGCCGGAGCCACCCGGCGTCCGTCCCCATAATCCCATTCCATGGATTCCATGGCGTCCCTCATGGAGTCCCGATCCCCCTGATCTTCGCGCACTTCTTCGGGGGCAGACCCTTCTTTTTCTTCGCTGGTCGGGGCTGGCTCGGATGGCTCCAGCAAGGGGTTTTCTAGCAGTTCTTGCTCGATTCGCCCCTCCAGCTCCAAGGCTCCAAGCTGCAGAATCTGCATGGCCTGGATCATTTGGGGCGACTGCATCAGCCGCTGCTCCAGGCGAGCGCTTTGGTGGAGACCGAGTTTCAAGGGTGGGGGGGAGGGGGGCCGGAGGGCGAAAGATGGTTACGAGGGCACGCGGCAATTATAGGATCTGACCCGCCCATAATCCCCATTGTTTGGGTTTGAAGAGCGGGAGCCCTAAAATGAAACCCAACCCCGGCGCTAAATTTGCCAACCCCACCAGGGGGCTGGCCCTGCTCCAGGGCAAAGTACACAGCGGAAAGCCCGCGCCACACGAACCCTGAAACTGGCAAGAGCCAACCGATAACGATGGATCGATCACAGCAAGCCACCCGCCGCCTTTTGGCCGGCCTTTGCATCGAACAGAATCTTCCCGACCGAAAACTGGTGAAGCGCTGGCAGGCCACCGTGCACGATGGGGAATTCGATGCGGATGCTTGTGCTGACGAAATCTTGGAGGATGTGGGGGATCGGGTGCATTCCTCCTCGGAATTGCTGGCGAGGGCCGGGGGGCTGCAACGGGACTTTCTCATGATGTCGCTCCAGACCGGGGCCCGGGGGGCGATCCGCAAGGCCAAGCGCCAGGGCAAGGGATTCCTGGCGTACCTTTTCGCGAACGTGGTGGCGATCACCGCATATAGCTTGATTCTGGCAGCCATGGCCATTTTGCTCCGACAGCAGAATGGGGTGAGCTACGACAATGCCATCGATGGCTTGGTTCGATTCGTGACCGACCTCTTTTAGGGCCGCGGTCCTGGATCCGGGCCCCACCGCTGCGGCGTGGGTGCCCGGTAGGGCGGGGAGGCCGGCGGAAAAGCGGAATTGCTGGATTCTGGACGACCATTGGGTTTGATGGCCCGATTTCACGATACGGCAGGTGGGGGCCATGCCCGTGGTTGCAGTTCCTGCATCCAGGGTCATATGATGGCCGGCGAACCCCGGATCCCTGGGGTTGGAGGCCATGCAAGCCCCTGCGATTAGCACCCACCCCATGAACGACAACGCACCGGAAGACAGCCACCTCTTTTCCCTGGCTCAGATTCAGCATCTGATGCGGGTCGAGTTCAATCGTGCCCAGCGCTACAGCTATCCGATTTCTTGCATGATGATCTCTGTGGACCGGTTGGGCTATCTGCGGGATCTCTACGGGTACAACGTGAAAGAGGTGATCCTGGGGCAGGTCGTTGAACTGCTCAAAGCGGAGAGCCGAAGCAGCGATTTCCTCGGCCGCCTGCCCGACGATCGATTGCTGACCGTGGTTCCCCATACGGGAGCGGAAGGGACCCAGGTCATGGCCGAACGCATTCTAGCCGGTGCCCGCAGTCTCGAATTCCGTGCGGGAGACCGCACCCTGGGTGTGACCCTCTCCATCGGGTACTCCTATAACGAGGGCAATGACACGATGTTCTTTGATGCACTCTTGGAGGCC
>JARGOW010000009.1:13226-19290 GCA_029212955.1 Planctomycetota bacterium
GCCGCTGACGCAGCCCTAGACGACGCCCAGAGCCAGGGTGGCGACCGGCAATTCAAGCAGGCCCCTGGAGGCCGTCTCTAGGCAGCAGGACCCGGGTTTTCGGATTTCGAGAGCGACGAACCCGAACCCGTCCCGACCCCGGTTCTCTTTCCAGGATCCCCAATGAAGATTCTTCTGGCCGAGGACGAAATTTCCATCGCCGTAACCCTGGGCGATGCCCTTGAGGAAGCCGGGCACCAGGTGTTTCCCGCGGACACCACGGACAAAGCCCTGGCGCTGCTGGATCTGCAGAACCCTGACCTGGTGATCACGGATGTGCGCATGCCCGGTGCCGGGGGGGATGCGGTGCTGGCGCGATCGATGGAGTTGAATCACGAAAGGCCCGTGATCGTCATGACCGGTTTTGCCACCGTGGACAAGGCGGTGGAAGCCATGCGGTTGGGTGCCGTGGACTATTTGCAGAAGCCCTTCCGGAACGAAGCTGTGGTGGCCCGGGTGGCCACCCTCGGGAAGCTATTTCGCCTCCAGGAGGAGAATGAGGCGCTTCGAGGGGACTTTGTCGAGGAGCCTGCTTTCGCCGGGATTGTGGGGCGTTCCCCCGCCATGCGGGAGGTCCTGCGGCGGGTTCAAACCGTGGCCTCCTCCGAAGCTACGGTGCTCATCGAAGGCGAGAGTGGAACGGGAAAAGAGCGCATTGCCCATGCGGTCCATGCGTTGAGCACCCGTTCGGAGAAGCCTTTCGTGGCCATATCCTGCGCAGCTTTGCCCGAGAGCTTGCTGGAAGCGGAATTGTTTGGCCATGAAAAAGGGGCCTTCACCGACGCGCGCAAAACACGCAAGGGGCGCTTTGAGTTGGCCCAGGGTGGCACGCTTTTTCTGGATGATATCGATGACATGCCCCTGCCTACCCAGGTCAAGCTGTTGCGGGTATTGCAGGAGCGTAGCTACGAGCGTGTGGGGGGCGAGGAGACCTTGCAGGCGGATATTCGCGTGGTGGTGGCCACCAAGGTGGACCTACTCAAGCAGGTGCGAGAAAACCTATTCCGTGAGGACCTGTACTACCGGGTTCACGTGGTTCCGATCCATCTGCCGCCCCTGCGGGACCGCGAGGGCGATGTGCCCTTGCTCGTGCGGCACATGATCGCGCGGTTTGCTGCGAGCAGGGAGTATCAAGTTTCACGCAGCACCATGAATCAACTGGAACGCTACCCCTGGCCGGGAAACGTGCGCGAGTTGGAAAACTCCGTGCAGCGTGCCATCGCCCTGGCGGGAACCAGCGAGCAACTCGCTTGTGAGGACCTGCTCGCTTCGGATCCGAGGTGGCGCGGGGCCAACCAGGTGACCGATGACATTCGACCCCTGCGTGAGGTGCTCAAGCGGGCTGAAGGCGAGCACTTGCGGCAAGCTTTGCAAAGCACAGGTGGACATCGCTCCCAGACGGCCGAGCTCCTCGGGATATCGCGCAAAGTCCTTTGGGAAAAGCTCAAAGAGCACGGGATCTCCGACGGGGATGGTGCGTGAGCTCGCCGAGCGTTTGCAAGGTCCGCACGGACGTCCCCGCTGCGGGCCAGCTCGTGGGAGCGGCCAGGGTCATTTGTGATTTGCATTTGAAGGGAGAGGGCGACGCCTTGCAGGACAGGTTCTTGTATTGGATCCGATCCCTTCCGAAGGGGGAGGCCCTTTGGATTCTCGGCGACCTGTTCGAGTACTGGATCGGCCCCCCTAGCCTGCGGGATCCCGGGTTGCAGCCTGTGTTGCGAGCCCTCCGTGAGCGAACGCAAGGGGGGGATTTTGTTGGGTTGATTCCAGGGAATCGGGACTTCCTAAGAGATGCTGAATTCGAGTCGGAAACAGGTGTTTTGCTCTGTTCTGAGGGCGCACGACTCGAGGGCCCGGGAGGTCCTTGGTTGCTGCTGCATGGGGACGAGTTTTGCACCCTGGATGTGGGGTATCAACGATTGAGGGGCGTGCTTCGATCCCGGCCCATGCGATTTTGGGTGCGCTACCAGCCCGCCTTCATGGGGCGTTCCATGGCTCGGCGATTGAGAAAGGCCAGCGAACGGTCGGTGCCTGCCAAGGATCCGGCTCGCATGGCCATGCAGCTGGAGGAAGTGGAGGTGCGAGCGGCGGAGGTCGGGGCCCGATCTGTCCTCTGCGGCCATGCCCACCGATTCCAGGACCAGCAGATCGAAGGGCCTGCGGGTCCCGTTCGATTTATGGTTTTGGACGCCTTTGGCCACGGATCTAGCGACGAGCTGGGCTTCCAGCTGGATGGGGAGCCGGAAATCCGTTCCACGGGCGCGTGACCGGTGGTGCCAATTCATCCTGAAACACGGTTGAAAGCCCTGACTTGGGGGGCTCAAGCTCTTACACTCTCCGCGTCATGATCATTGCCATCGATGGACCTGCAGGCTCGGGTAAAAGCACCGTAGCCCAGTTGCTCGCCCAGCGTTTGGGCTTTCTGATGCTCAACACTGGGGCGATGTATCGGGCCGTGGGGGTCACCTGCCTGTCCCAGGGGGTGGATTTGCAAGATTCCGCCGCCTGCTCCCAGATTGCCCAGGATCTGGATTTGGAAGTGGATCGGGATGGAAGGCTGCTGAGCCGGGGCCAGGTCGTGGATATGGATGGACTGATCGGGGAAAGCCAGGGCGCCGCGGCCAGCCGCGTCGCCAAATTGCCCCAGGTTCGAACCGTGCTCGTGAAAGCGCAGCAGCGGATCGGGGAGCGCTGGGATCTGGTAACCGAGGGTCGAGACACCACGACCGTGGTCTTCCCCCGGGCGGAGTACAAATTCTTTCTCACGGCTTCTCTGGAGGAACGCGCCAAGCGCCGCCATGGGCAGGTGACCAGCGACCTGGACCTCAAGCGCCTGGCGGAGGAGATCGAACGGCGGGATCGACAGGACAGCGAGCGGGAGGCTTCCCCCTTGAGTCAGGCCGAGGATGCCCACGTGATTCACACCGATGGGTTGACCATCGAGCAGGTGGTCGATCGGCTTTTTGCGGTGATTGGACCCGTTTCCGGGGCTCCTGACGCGTTTTCAGAGGGTTTGATGCCCGGGGGAGGGCAATCCGGTGAGTGATTCTGTGGCTGAAACCGAGGCGGCCTATGCGCCCCGCATCACACGTTCCTGGGTCTACCTCCTGGTGATTGGTGTGACCCATATGGCCACCTTTCTGTGGCCATTCCCGACCCGGGTGGGAGGCAGGCAGCACCTGCCCAAGGGGCAGGGCGGCTTGATTGTGGCCAACCACGCTTCCTGGCTGGACATCCCCCTGGTGGCCAAGGGCGCCAAGGGCCGCCACGTCTGCTTTGTGGCCCGCCAAACCCTCTCCAATAGCCGAATTCTGGCCTTTGTCATGGAATCCTGCGGGGCGGTCCTGATCGACCCCAATAGTGGGGACCGCAAGGCCCTGAAGCTGGTGGTGGAGCACCTCAAAGCTGGGGATCTGGTGACGATGTTTGCGGAGGGCACCCGTTCCCGGGACGGGCGGCTGGGCGCATTCAAGCGCGGAGCCCTCATGGCGGCCCGCCAGGCCCGGGTGCAGGTCATTCCCTGCGTGCTGCTGGGGACCCATCGTGCTTGGGGTAGGACCATGGGCAGCCCACGCCCCGCGCGCCTGGGGCTGCGCTTCGGCCCGCCCGTGGATCCGAGGGAGTCCGACGCCCTGGAACAGGTTCGGTCGTGGATCGCCCAGGAGATGGTGGGCACGGACCAGGAATGCCTTTCAGATATCCAGGAAGAGGCCTGATCCGGGGCCAAGCCCGGATCACATTCTTTCCACGAAAAACCCCTTTCCCTTGCCCCGGAGAGGGTTCTGGACCCTAGAATTCCCGGTTCTCGCCCTCGGGCGGAGGTGCATAGGGGCAACATTCGGGTCCCCCACATCCCTCCGATTCCTGGCGAGATTCAACACCCCGAAAACCAACGACCCGAACCCTTAGTAGCATGGCCCTATCCAGCCGACGAGTCCGTGAACTCGAACTGGACTCAGAAGAGTTAGAAAGACGTCTCGCAGCTTCATTCGAAGGAGTCGATGAAGAAGCGCTTGAAGTCAGTCTCAATCAAGGCATCGTCGACGTCATCCCTGGCCAAATGGTCATGGCGAAAGTCGACAGCGTTGACGAGCGCACCGGTCAAGTGATCATGGACGTGGGGGGCAAAGCCGAAGGTACGGTTCCCCTCTCCGAATTTGGCGAGACCTTGCCCAACACGGGCGAAGAGTTCGAAGTGTACTTCGAAGGTCTGGACGAGAACGACATGTCCATCCTTTCCAAGCGTCGCGCAGATCGTCTGCGTGCTTGGGAACGCGTCTCCGAAACCTATCACGAGGGCGACGAGATTCAGGGCGTTGTGCAACGCAAGATCAAAGGCGGCCTTCTGGTCGACGTGGAAGGCGTCAACGTCTTCCTGCCCGCCAGCCAGGTCAACCTTCGCCGCACCACCGAAGTCTCCGACTTCATCGGCGAACCCATCCGTGCTCGCATCATCAAGATCGACCCGGAGCGCATGAACATCGTCATCTCGCGGCGCAAGCTGCTGGAAGAAGAGCGTCAGCGCCTCAAGGAAGGTCTTCTCAGCGAGATCCAAGAGGGTCAGATTCGCACCGGTGTCGTCAAGAACATCGCCGACTTCGGTGTGTTCGTCGACCTGGGCGGCATCGACGGTCTACTCCACATCACGGACATGTCCTGGGGCCGGATCAACCACCCCTCGGAGATGGTCAAGATGGACGAGGAAGTCGAGGTCAAGGTTCTGCGCGTCGATTTCGACCGCGAGCGTATCGCCCTCGGTATCAAGCAACGCACCGCATCCCCGTGGGATGGCATTGAAGAGCGTTATCCCATCGGCAGCAAGAAGAAGGGCCACGTGGTCAACGTCATGTCCTATGGCGCCTTCGTCAAGCTGGAAGAGGGAATCGAAGGCCTGGTGCACATCTCCGAGATGTCCTGGACCCGCCGCGTGAACCACCCCTCCGAATTGGTTTCGACCAACGACGAAGTGGAAGTGGTCGTGCTCGAGTTCAACCACCAGAAGCAAGAGATCTCCTTGGGCATGAAGCAGGCCGAGACGAACCCCTGGGATATGGTCGGCGACCACTATCCCATCGGTACCGTCATCGAAGGCACCGTGCGCAACCTCACCTCCTACGGCGCGTTCGTGGAGATCGAGGAAGGCATCGACGGCCTCCTGCACGTTTCGGACATGAGCTGGACCAAGAAGGTCAGCCACCCCTCCGAAATGGTCAAGAAGGGCGACACCCTGCAATGCGTGGTTCTTTCCGTCGACAAGGAAAAGAAGCGTATTGCCCTGGGCCGCAAGCAACTGTCCGCCGACCCGTGGATGGAGTCGATCCCCAACAACTACCACGTTGGCGATTTGCTCTCCGGCTTCGTCACGAAGATCACCAACTTTGGTGTGTTCGTGAAGCTGGGCGACGACCTGGAAGGTCTGCTGCACATCTCCGAGATCACGGACGACCGTGGTGCCAACCCCGAGGACATCCTGCAGCCCAACCAAAAGGTTGAGGTGCGCGTGATCCGCGTGGACATCGAAGAGCGCAAGATCGGCCTCTCCTTCGTGCACTCGGACTTCTCTGAGAACGACTCCCTGCCGCCGATCACGCCTAGCAGCGAAAAGACGGAAGAGGGCGACGCTCCTAAGGATGCACCGGTGGCGGAAGCTCCGGAGGCACCCGTGGCTCCTGAGCCCGAAGCCGAAGCCAAGCCCGCCACCGAAGGCGACGCACCGGCTGAGTAATCTTCGGTAGGATTGAATCAGGCCCATCCTCCTTCACCGGAGGGTGGGCCTTTTTTTAGGCTGAATGGCCCGGGCGGTAGTACTTTGCGAGTAGTCCGGCGGTCCTGGGTCGGGTAGCGCTAGCCGTTCTGTTGACTTGCCAGCCTTTCCATCCAGAATGAAACCATGTTCCGACGACTGCCCTTTCTAATTTTGCCGCTTCTGCTGGCAGCCTGCTCGGCGCGAACTCCGCTGGCTCCGGTTCCATTTGATATGGAAGAAGTGTCCCAGCGGCACAGGGGCGCGTTCGAAGGCCTGGTG
>JARGOW010000587.1 GCA_029212955.1 Planctomycetota bacterium
GCTGCCGCAATTCCCAGCGGCATGAATCCCCCCCCAATACAAAAAGGTAGGAAAGCCCCATGGGCATGAGCAAAGAGTTCAGAGACTTCGCCGTCAAAGGCAATGTGATGGATATGGCCGTCGGTATCATCATCGGCGGAGCGTTCGGCACGATCGTTAAGTCGATGGTGAATGATGTCATCATGCCCCCGATCGGCTTGCTGATGGGTGGTATCGACTTTTCGGACCTGAAGATTCCGCTCCAGAAAGCAGCTGCTCCCGAGCCTGTCGTCGTAGACGGCGTTACAAAGCTCAACGAAGCCGGAGAGCCCGTCATGACCGCCGCCGTTGAAGCCGTAAACCTGAACTACGGCCTCTTCATCAACAACGTCATCACCTTCATCATCGTGGCCTTCGCTGTCTTCATGCTTGTTAAAGCCATGAACGCCGCCAAGCGCAAGGAAGAGGAAGCGCCCGCCGCACCCGCAGCGCCCCCGGCCCAGGAAGTCCTCCTCGGCGAGATCCGCGACCTGCTCAAGAAGTAGGCCACACCGCTTTCCCGTGAATTCGGGACCCAAAGCCCCGGGGGATCGAGAGAGATTGCCAGTGATCCCCCTGCTGCAAGCGTGCGAACAACACGATCTGGCCCACGTGATAGGCCACATGGGAGAGGGACCGGGTCAGGGCCTCGGCCACGGTGAACTCCACATCGCGGATCGTGATTCGCCGGGCCAGATCGCCTTCCTTCAGGTTGGAGAGCTCGCCCTCCAACACTTCCCAACCCGAATTCCAGGCCTGCAGAAGTCCTTTCTCAGTGAGCCCCTGGTCCTCAAACTCACCGTCCCGATCGCGAAAGTCCTTCTCGCCATCGCTGGTTAAGAAGTCCGTGAAGCGCGAGCGCAGGTTTCCGCCCAGGTGCTGCATCAGCACCGCCACGGAATTGTTTCCACCCCCCGCGCTCTCCAAGAGCTGCCCGTGGGTCATGGATTCGATGGTTTTCTCGGCCAACAGACGGTAGCGACGGAACTCGGTCTCGAATCCCTGCAGTTGTTTCGGGTGGTTCGGCATGGGGAAAGGATAGCTCGACTTTCTGAGGTTCCCACCCGTGAGCTGCCCAGTGACTCGGAACGAACTCCCCGCGAATCGGCCCAATAGGCCCTGAAGGCTACCCCAGCGGGTATCGCTTGCCCGCCATCCGTTCCGGGTGTCGAAAAATACATCACGTGTTGAAGAACACCACTAGGAAAAGGATCACCCCCCAGAACCCTGTTCCGGGTCGATCAGGAAGTTCTTTCCCGATTCTGTCTCAAGACCATCAAGCATTTTGGATCCGGGACCGAAATTCCCACTTGGCACCGGTCTTGCGACTGAACCCCCAGCCTCGAACATGCAGCACCACGACATCCTCACCCAAAACACGCCGATGACCCAGCCCACTCGCGGCCAGGCCCTGGCGATCCGTGCACGCTGTAACGGGGCGACCCACCAAGGAGACCTCTCGTGATCCATCGCACCGCCTATGTACTGGTTGCCTGCGGCGATTCCGCCCGTGGCAGCGCGATCGTGGAACAGCTCGAGCAACAGGGCATGCGTGCCTTCTGGTGCGCCACGGCCCGCGAAGCACTCATCGCACCGCGCCCCGACGTGCTGATCAGCTCCCTGGACCTGCCCGACCACGACGGCCTGGAACTCTGCGAAGCCCTCGGCTCCAGCGCCACCCCGATCGCATCGATTCTACTCTGCGACGAAGGTTCCATCGACATCTACCGCCGCGCCATGCAGTTGGGCGTGCAAGACCTTTGCGACACATCGGCTTCCCCCGCAAACATCGCCGAAAGCGTTGAAAAGGCCGTGGAAGTGCTTTGGAAACAAGGCCCCGACAGCAGCTTTCAAGCCACGATTCAATCCACAGCCTCTGCCTGCGAGCAGGTGCAACGCAACCTGTCCGCCTGGTTGCTCGTCCGCGGAATCGCGCCTTCCACGCGCTGCCGCATCGCCACCGCCCTTGGAGAAGGCCTCGAAAACGCCGTACGGCACGCCTATCCCGGCGATATCGGCCCGATCGAGATCGAAGCCAATCTGCACGACTGCGATGTGGAGGTTTCCATCCGCGACCGGGGCGACGGCATGACCGAGAACCAAAAGTTCGAAGCCACCGACACGGAAAAGGCCGGCGGCTTCAACCGCATGAGCGCCCTCAGCGAGGACCTCTCCCTCGCCACCCACGCCAACCTGGGCACCCACGTGGGCATGCGCTTCTCCGCTCACCGCACCCACTTCGACGAAGACCAGCGCACGGATTTCGAAGACTTCGACTTCCTTGCACCCGATCACGTGCGCGCGCTCCTCGATGACATCGAAAGTCCCGACGGACACGACGTCGTTCACATTTCACCGGCCTTGGCCGTGACCATCGGGCGTTTGCTCGCCGGTCCCAGCCCCGACCGTTTCCTCGCCACCGGCATCTAGGTCCCAGTAGGCAAGTCCATGACCACCGATCCCAACAACACACCTAGCTCCGGGGAAAGCGAAGACCTCTTCGACTTCCCCCTGGTTGGCGCATACGCCAACCAGGAAGTGGAGCCCGGAGGCGCACCGGCAGAAGAGCCGCAGGCTTCCCCCGTGGAAGCCCCGGTGGCCGAAGCCGCCCCCGCTCCCCAACCGGTTGAGCCAGAGCCCGCAGCGGCACCCGCCACCAAGGCGCCCGCTCCCGTCGCCCAGGATGCCTCCGCATTGGACGAGGACCTCTTCAACTTCGACACATTGTTCGAAGCCTCGCAACC
>JARGOW010000010.1:0-7212 GCA_029212955.1 Planctomycetota bacterium
TCCGACCCAATGACATGTTTGCCTGCTCCGCGGCACTTCACCTGGGCCGTTTTCCGGTCAACAGCGTTGTGATTGCGAACAATACCCAGGTTGTCGAGGTTAATACCGAGCAGTTCCGGGCCCAATTGAGCCAGGATCCGAACCTGGGAGCGGCGGTTATCGCCGGCCTTTCCCAGCGCCTCTTCGCCATGATCCAACGGGTGGATGAAATGACCGGAGACGCCGCTGCCCGGGTCGCACGGCACATCCTCGCGCGCCCCACGATCAAGTCCGAGGGGGACCCCGCCATTCAGGTGGAGGGCACCAAGCGTGACCTGGCCGTGTGGCTAGACATCACCCCGGAAACGCTCTCGAGGGTCCTGCGTCGCTGGCGCGATCACAACCTGGTCGAAGTCAAAGGTCGACGCATCACCATCCTCAACGTGGACGCGCTGGAAGCGGAAGCCGAAGGCCGGCACAATCTGGAAACCCTCTAACTCGGTTTCTGGCAAACGCAAAAAACCGCGAACCGTAAAGCCCGGTGCGCGGTTTTTGTTGTCGGCTGGTATCCAGCCCCACAGGATTCCCTTCTAGTTTTGCGTGAAGGAGAATTCTTCGCTGAGCACGTACAGCTCCGCTTCCCGGTGCAAATCCGACCACATGAATTGGGTGGTATCCAATCCCGGGGCCGCGATCATGGTCGTTCGGCAAACGATGGTTCCGTTGACGAGCGGCGTACCGCCCGCGGTTGCGATCTCGGGGACCTGGATGTTGATCACGCCTGCGCCATCGGGAACGTCCCGGTGCCACAGGGACCAACCGCGTCCGGTGGAGTCGGTCAACTGCGCCTTGTACAAACCATCCATGCCCTGGGCATCGCGGAGGGAGTCCAAGAGAACTAGCCCATAGCTCGATCCGCCGGTGTTTGCGCCACTTGCGGGGGATTGCAAATTGGCCACTTCAGGAAGGAAGAGTGTGGCTCCAAGAGCGGAAAGATGGCGTCGAACCACCGACAGATTCCCGTCCACATCCTCGGCCTCGATTCGCAAGAAGTGATCGGGCAATAGGGTTCCATACTCGACCAGGACGCCCAATTCATCGGTCACATTGTCTTCGACCCCATCGACCACACCGGGTATGGCCGAGCGAACATCCCAGGTGTCTGCACCCGAGGAATACGTGATGCCCATGCCAACAAGAATCGGGCGGTCCATGCCGGGCGAAAGCCCGTCCACATAGACCCTCGGCTCTTCGATCAGGACTCCAAGGGAGGGAGCAGCAGCCCGGCTCACGACCTGCGCAGGCACTTCGATGGGCAACTCCTCCACGGACCCCGAGGTCAACAGGGCATCCACGCCAATGATGGAGGGCACGCCAAAGCCACTGGTCACAAGGGTGCTCTGACCCGTTTCCCAGCCAAACGCACGCAGGAAAATCAGAGGGTGAAAGGCAACCTGGGCCAAGGATAGATCCGCGGCCACAAAGGTTCCAAATCCAACGCGACCGATCCTTCCCACCTCAGGCCCGAATCCACAGCGGTACAGGTTCGCGTTGTTGTCCAGTGTGCACGCTCCGGTCCGCCGGGCGAGGGGCCCGCCCAGGTTCAAACGGGTATCGGAAACCAGCACGTCCAATCCCTGAAGGGGCGCCCCAGGGGAGGCGGCTTGCACCTGCCCTTCCCACTGGGCTGGGGTTTGCGTGGTCCGATGGAGCAAGACCTGCATCACCGCTCGAGGTGCGCCATGGAATGTGAACAGGTCAAAGCCAGCCGCATCCACCGTCACCACCGTTTCTCCCACCCCAGCCGCGTCCAGGGTCAAAACTCCAAGGGGTCCCGTATCGTCCGCCTCCAGGAAGGTCAAGCCCCCATTGTCCTGGTGGGTGATCACGCGGGCATTTTCCACAGGCAGCAAGGTCTCCGCATCGATCACCCAAACTTGGATCTCGGCGGCGGGCAACAGGGCTCCGGTGGATGCCACTCCCACCTGGCTCCAAAATCCATTGTAGGGTGCCGCCGGCGTGTTGAACGCATTGTCGAAGGGTTCAATACTGAACGCCACCGGTCCCATGGTCGGATCCACAATGCCCAAGGGCGCTGATGCGGCCACGAACACATTGCCCAGACCGAATTGCACGAGCGGGGGCGGGTCCAAAACGGTCACGTTGTCTCCGAATGCGCTGGTCACGCGGACACCAGCCATGGCCTCCCTCGCAATGCCAAACACGGTGAGATCGCGTTGATCGGTGATCAGGATGTTGGTCGGCTCCGGGCTGAACCCCATGGACACGATTTCCGGCACGGTCAAGTCGAAGATGAAGTCCTGAATCCCGTCCAAGGCGGGGCTTCCATCCAGCATCCGTACGGAAGATTGATCCACGCCCCGGGCCATACGAACCGCGACCCGTATCGTTCCGTCCCGGAGAAGTCCATCCCCGACACCATCCAGCAATTGCAGGTCCGAAGAGAGCAAGTCCACGAGGGCTACGCCTCCTGCCAGGGGCACTCTACGCTCGAATGCAAGGATTTCCGAGCCATCGAGGGATTCGCCAAAGATGTAGACAAACAGCTCATCCCCTGCCTGGGAGAGCTGGGCCAATTCGATTTGCAGAACCGGTGTGACCAGGTCCGCCAGGTCCGATGCACCGATGGCATCCTGTGCGCCAAATGGTTTGGTTCCACCAACAGGGGCTGCCACATCCCCAAGCTGGAAGGTCACATCGGTGGCTTCCAGGGCGCCCGCATCGGTGTCCTCCAACTCGAATCCGTTGGGTGAGAGGCTCAGGGTGACGGAACTTCCCGCCCCTAGCGAAACCCTGGAGCCGAACACATCGGTGCTCGCCCAGGTCCAGGCGCTCGGGATCGGCGTCCCATTGGTGGTGGCTGCCGATGCCAGGGGATTCGGGCTCGGCTCGACCCCGCCCACTCGAACGAACATGGAGCCCGCACCAAAGGTGGTCGGATTCATGGCCCGGTCGAACACCACGGATACCTCGGTCAGGTCCGAAACGTCCACGTCCCCATCCGCAGGCACGGTCATCAAGACCTGGGGCAAGGGATCCACGCGCTCATCGGTGGAGAAACTGGCGATCAAGTCGCCGGGCACAGCGCTCCATTCTTGTCCGGTCACATCGGTGACCAGGGCACCTGGCGCCAGGGTCACATTGTAGCTGCGCCCGTCGGGCAGGGGCGCCAAGGGCTGCAAGACCACCAATCGTCCATCGCCCATGATCACGGGCGGGTTCGCGATCGGGAAGGGCGTGCCGGAGAAGCGGTCCACGAGCGCAAAGGCACCGGACAGGCTTTCAGGATTCATGCTCTCACTGTATCTCAAGGCCACCGGAGTTCCAGGCCAGGCCCCGTCACCGCTGGGCAATGCCTGCTCCAGGGTAGGAAGGGCACCCAGGATGATGTTTCCATCCTCGGGCAGCGAGGCGGCAGCGGTCCCCACACCATTCTCGCCGGAACCGCTGGTATTGCAGCCCTGGGTAGAAAACACGCAGGCCGGGTTGTCGCACCCAGCAAGGCCAACCAAGGACAACACGGCTAGGCCGGAGGCTGATACGAAATCGCGGAGTCGGAGCATCATGGACGAATGGGTGGGGCGGTTTCGATCGAACGAGAATGGTAGGGCGCAGGTAAAAGGAACCCGCCCATAAAACGAGCCTGGAAGTGGTAGGACGGCTGGGGGCCCCCCGAACTTCCCAAGACCCTAAATATAGTGGACGGAACGCGGACACGGCGAGGCCCAGGCCCCCTTTTCCCCCACCCCATCCCCCATAGGGAATTCCGTGACCCAGGCCCTGCTACATAACTATGAAGCCGGGTTACAATTCTTGCCTCGCTCGCCCAGATTCCCAATCCAAAATGCGCCTCTCCCCCGTTCTCCTCGCATGGACCGCCCTCGCCGGTCTACCCCTAGCGTGTCAGGGCCCCACCCGTCCCGATTCGACCCCTGCAAACACCGTCCCCGGGTCGGGGCCAACCCAGGGACCGTCGGTCGAAGCCCTGAAGGGGGCCATCGACCAGGTTTCCACTGCCCTCGCTCTTTTGGATTTCAAGGAGGCCCGCACGGTCATCGATTCACTGGAATTCGACCAGCTGACCTCCACGGCCCAAGCCGCGCTCGCAGGCGGGGAACCGCGCCTGGCCCTGCGCCCCCTGGAGCTGGCCATGGATCTCAAGCCGAACGATCCCGCCACGCTATTCCTCCGGGGACAAGCGGCGTATGAAGCCGCACCGAACGACAGCCAGCCGGGATTCTTTTATGGGGACGCCTGCGCCTTCCTGAGACAAAGCTATGACGCCGGGGTCCGTACCAAGGGATCCCCGGGAGCCGATGAGTACCGCGCGCTCGTTCAAGCCAGCCGAGCCGCCTATCGCATTCCCGATTCCACCCAAGCCCTGGAATTGGCCCAGCAGGCTGGCCGCGTCCAGGAGAAGCTGCGCACCGATGGTGTGCCGTTGCCCGTGCTGGAGGACCCCCTCGAGAAGGTTTGGGCCGAGGCTAGCTTTGGCTACTACATCGAGTTGAAGCGCAGCGGCGGGGATGCCGCGGAGGCCTTCGCGGATGCGGAGAACAAACTGCGCTCCTATGCGGGCCGACGCCCCCTGGATCCCTGGGGATTCCGCAACCTTTGCAACTTGTACCTTTGGGAGCAACGGCCGAAGGAAGCTCGCGATCAACTGGAACTCGCCTTGGAACTGGCGCCCGAGGATCAAACGCTCTTCGACCAATACTTCAGCCTGAATTGGCGCAACTTCGGGTGGGAGGAGACCGTTGCAAAAAGCGAAGCGATGAGCGTCCAGTTCCCCTCCTCCGCCATCGCCCATTGGTTCGTGGGAATGGCGTATTTCTCCCGCGGCCTCGAACTGTTCGACGCCAATGCGGCGGAGACGGACGGCGAGATTTTCGAGAGCGCCTCGGAAGCATTCTCCAAGAGCCGGGAATTGCAGTCTGATTTCGAGGCCAACGCCCTCGCCTACGAGGCCAGCTGCCTTTCCGCCACGGGTTGGATCCAATACCACCGGGACGAGTTGGGAGAAGCCGAAAACACCTTCCGCTCCATGGAGTCCCTTTTCGAACAGGGAATGAAAGCGGCGCCGGAGCCGCGCATGCCCAGCGGTGTGGTCGGCTTGGCATTCCTGGCCCAGAAATACCATGCCAAGGGGCAAACCGATGTGGAGGCCCTCGAACAAGCCGCTGCTATCGGGGACTTCTTGTTCGACTACGATCCCGAGGACTCCAACCTGGCCAACAATGCGGGCTTCTTGAATCGGGACGCCGCGGTGATGCATGGAAGAATCGCCGGCGCCATGGCAAACAGGGCCGAGCAAGCGGAGGGCGCGGCTGAACGGGGCAACCTGCTGCGAAGTTCCGCCCAAGAACAAGCCCGGGCCCTGGTGCTCATGGAACGCAGCTACGCGGCCTACCAGGTCGCCGCCGAACTGGCCTCCGATGACGTCCGTATCTGCAATGATGCGGGCCTGATCATGACCTACTATCTGCGTACGGATCCCGACCAAGCGGAGGTGTACCTACGCCAATCCATCGCCAACGCGGAGGCCCAAGAGGTTTGGAACTCCCCCGAGTCCGATGCCTACGAAGCCTGGGGCGACGCCTATCAAAACCTGGCGGTGCTCTACCTTTCCGATAAGGACGACCCGGCGCGGGCCAAGACCTTCCTGACCAACGCCCTGGAGATCGGCCCTGAAAGCCGCGAAGGCATGCGCCCCATGCTTGAAATCCTGGACCGCCTGATCGCCGGCGAAAACGTCGGACACGGGGCCTTCGCCCAAATGATCTGGGCGGCCCCCGCCAAATAAGCCACAACAAAAAGTCACCTACGGAGTGGGCTATGACCTCAACGGGTCTCCCATCCAACCTCCCCCCCTAGACACCCCATGCGTTATCCCCTCCTCCTACTCGCCCTCGCTTTCTCCGCTGGAACGGCTTCCGCTGCTCCCATGGCTAGCAATGCGCCCATCGTACGAGCTTCGGCCCATGCCGAGGACCTGATCCATGAGGGTCGCCAGCTGCTCAAGCAAGGCAAGGCCAAGGAAGCCCAGGCACTGTTCGAGCAAGCCCACAAGGCCGCCGGTCAAAGCCCGGAAACCAGGATCTGGATCCTGCGTGCGTGGATGGATCAGGACCGTCTCAACGACGCCTTCAACGAGGCGGACAAACTCCGGGACGCGGGCATCGACATTCCCGGACTCGACTACCTGTACGGGTACGGGTCCTTTGTCAAAGCGAACAAGCTCATGCGCGAGGGTGCGGGCGGCACGATTGGAATGGCGTTTGGTGATGCCGTTTCGTACTTGCAAGTGGCCATCGACCGGGACGAAACCGGTTTTGCGGATGCATGGGTCACCCTTGCCCACGCCTCCTGGTACACAACGGAACTGGACCGTGCTGAGAAGGCCATCCTCAAGGCGGTGGAGCACGACCCCAAGTCGGCCCTGGTTCGCAGCGTCCAGGGCGAAATCTACTTTTCCATGTTCAAGGACGTGGTGACCAACCGCACTCCGGCAGGTGAAACCCCGGACCGCACCCATGCCAAGACCGCACTGGCGTCATTCTCCCACGCCGCGGACCTCACCCCTAACGACAACGCCAGCGCCGCCAAGCAATTCGCCATCTGGCGCCAGATGGGCAACGTCCATGCTTGGATGACCGATCTGCCCAAGGCGGGTGAGTGCTTTGCAGAAGCCCTTTCCTGGGATCCCCAGATGATGGACTTCAACATGATGTGGCAGACCATGGCACCCAAGGGTGACTTGAAGATGTTCAACGAAAGCCTGGCCGCCGGCCTGGTCGGATACAAAAAGCGTCACGGGGAAAATGGACAGGGCGCGGCCATGCTTCTCTGGTGGCTGGGTTACGGCCAGCTCACCGCTAAGGATTAAGAGGGCGCCGAGGTCTCCTTCCTGGAGTACGTGGAGCGCAACAAGGACTACGCCAACTCCTGGTTCTACGTGGGCATGGCGCGCTACTACCAGGCCCAATACAAGGAGGCCTGCGAGGGCTGGATCGCCTACTGGGACATCGACCCCACCAGCTTGGTGACCACCATCCGGGGCAACGTGGCCGCCAACATGCCGATTCTTAAGTATGCCACCGGCAAGGTTTCCGAAGCCGCATACAACGGCGAGGACATGATCGCCAACCTGACCTTGGCGGAGAAAATGAACCAGGTCCTGAGCGCCACCGAACCGGGCAACGGTCTCTACTG
>JARGOW010000010.1:7222-15952 GCA_029212955.1 Planctomycetota bacterium
GTGGCGATCTTGGCTGCCTCGACAACCTGGGCCTGCTGCGCCGTGACCTGGGCGAGATCATCATGCGCAACGTGCCGGACGCCAAGACCGCGGACATCATGAAGTACTACGAGGATTCCTATGCGGCCTACGCGAAGTCCTTGACCTTCTCCCCCAACGACCCCGGCTATTTGAACGATGCCGCGGTTCTGCTCCAGTACTACCTGGGTCGCGATGTGGACACGGCCCGCGAGTACTACGAAAAGGCCCAGGTCGAAGCTCAAAAACTCATCGACGCTGAGAGCTGGAAGTCCCTGCCCGAAGCCGATCGCGCCAACGAAGAAACGCGCATTCGTACCGCCCTGCGCGACGGCGCGGACAACCTGCGCAAAATGGACAACGGCCAGGTGGGAACCCGCAACCCCAACACCATCAAGGAGCGCGCCGACGAACGGGCGAAAAGGCGCGAGGAGCGCAAAGAAAAGCGCGCCAAGGACAAGAAGGAAAAAGGCGAATAGCCCAAGCCTGCCATGCAGCTCCCGCTGATATATCTTCTGGAAACCGGTGACGAAGCGGTGCTGTCCGTGGATGGTGGTTTCGATGGCCCTGGCTTGCAACTGAGCCACTGGCCGGGGAACGAAACGCCCGAGGAACTCAAGCATGAGTTGTCCACGGGGATCGCCTTGAACTTCGTGCGCCTTCCCCAGGCGCGCCAGGCAGAGTTGACTGTCGGCCTCACGGCCCTGGTCAACAATCACTACGACACGGACGGGGTGCTCGCCCTGTTCGTGCTGCAACATCCGGATGTGGCCCTGGCCCACGCGGATCAACTATTGGAGATCGCGGCCGCCGGGGACTTCTTCCACGTCCCCACCGAATCCGCGTTCTGTTTCGATGTTTTGATCACCCTGTACGGGGACCGCGAACGCTCCCCCATGGCCGAACAGCTGGTGGGCCTGGCCGACTTGGAACGCTACCGGGTGGTCACCGAAGCCCTATTCTCCAAGCTACCCCTGTGGCTCGAGCACGGGATCGATGGAGAAAAGGCCCTGTTCTCCCCCGCCCTGGAGCGACTGCGTACGGACCTGCAAGGCTTGCAGCGCGCCGAGATCGTCCCCCTGATTCACTTCGACTTGACCGCTGTGCATGCCGCGCCGGGCACGGAGGATGAGCCCGGTCGACACGCCCTATTCCACACGGCAGGCACCGACCGGGTGCTCTGGCTCGCCAAGGACCCCCATGGGGTTCGTGCACGCTTTGTGATCGGAACCCGTTCCTGGTTCGACATCCCCGGATGGGTTGTGCAGCCGCGCCCGGACCTGGAAGCCCTGGCCAACAGGCTCAATCAATTGGAAGGGTGCTGCGCCGAGGAGGCGAGCGCATGGCGCTTCCAATCCATCGAAACGGCCAGCCCGGAACTTTGGTTCGGCGCCCCGGACTTGCCCCTGTTCTGCTCTTTCCCTGGAATCGCCCTGCACCCCAGCCAGCTCAAAACCGAGTTGATTCGAGCCGAGGTCTGCGAGGCCGTGCGCAAGGTTTGGACCTTCGTCAACGAGCACGAGACCACGGACACCGAGGACATCTACGCGGTTTGAGGGTCCCCCGATTGCTACTGCCCGGTAGCGCACGGGACCCTCTGGTCGTTGTGCGCAGCGGCTTCTGGAACTTCAACGGCATCGGTCTCTTCGATGGGGATGAGGCCCTGGTTGTGGACCCGGGAATCTTCCCCGAGGACATTGCCTTGCTTGGAACCGCCGTGGCCACCCGGGGAAACCCCGATCGGCCTCGCACCATCGAGCACGTGATCCTGACCCACAGCCACCACGATCACATCCGCGGCTGGCAGCATTTCCCCGGTGCCCGCGTCACCACGCCCCAGCCCGTGGCCGACAAAAACGCCACCTCTCGAGAACGCATCGTAGCTGCTAAGACGGCCATCGACGAGACCCTGGGCACCCCCGACCCGGACTTCGTTTATCCGAGCGCGGAGACCGTGCCCCGACTGCATACCTTCGAGCAGCAGACCAGCCTGCGGGTCGGCGAACTCGAAGTGGAATTGCACCTGCTTCTCGGCCACTCCAATTGCTGTAGCGTCGTTTGGATTCCCGCCCACCAAACCCTGCTCACCGGCGACTACCTGGTCTCCCCAGGCATTCCCTACTGTCGTTGGCAGGCCAAGGAATTCGAGGAGGCCCTGGTCTGGCTGCGCCAGTTCACCACAGACCGGGATGTGCAGCGGGTCATCCCCGCCAACAACGCCATCCTGAAATCCAACGCCGAAATCAAATCGGCCCTGGAACTAGAGATCGACTACTTCGCACACCTGCGCGCCACCTGTCAGGACCTGCACGCCACGGGGCTCTCCAAGGACAAGGCCATCCGCCAAGCCGCGGACACGATCATCCCCTTTCGGGAATCTCGCGGCAAGACGACCACCCGAGCCGCCCGCCGCCAGGACCGGGACAACGCGGGACGCATCCTGAAAGAGATCGCTGGCGACCCGGTCTAGATCCCATCGGGCCCGGTTTGTGGGGAGGAGCGAACCGCCCCCCCAATTGGCGGTGGATCCCCTACACTGCATGGAATGACATTTTCCGGCTCGCCGCCGCCGTGCCGTATTTCATTGCAAGCTGTCCCCTTGATTCTCCTACCCGCCTGCGTCCCTCCCGGATCCCAACGATCTGGGATCGGAATTCCACCGCTGCCGCCAGGCCATTCAAGCGCGGGAATTCGCTCCGCCCTGCCGGGACATTGGATGCGGAGCTGCACGATCGGGTCGCATCGAAAGGGACGCCCCGCAGCGAAGGGAGCAAAGGCTCGCCTTCTCAACCGACAGGCTGGAGTAGACCGATGCTTCTAACAAGCTACGTCTTCCTGTATGGGTTCCTGCCGATCTTCCTCGGGGCCTATTACCTTCTACCCAAGGCCTGGCGCCCATGGATCATCGCAATCGCGAGCTACATCTTCTACGGATGGTGGCGCCCGGACTTTGTGCTTCTCATGTGGGTTTCGACAGTCGTCGACTACTCCTGCGGTCGGGGCATTGTTCGGGATCGAGGAGGCGGACAATCGGGCCGGCGCTTCGTCCTTCTATCCTGTGTTTCCAATCTCGGACTCCTGGCCTATTTCAAGTACGCCAATTTCGGCATAGAGTCCCTGAACTCGATCCTAGCCACCATGGGGCACGACTCGGTCTCTTGGACCGCCGTGGTGCTGCCCGTCGGAATATCCTTCTATACATTCCAGACTCTCAGCTACACGATCGACGTGTATCGCAAGGATGCGCAGCCCGCGGAAAACTTTGGGGCATTCGCCTGTTACGTATCTATGTTCCCCCAATTGGTCGCCGGCCCCATCGTTCGCTACCGATCCATTGACGGCCAACTTAGGAATCGCACCCACACTTTTCAAAAGGCAGCGATCGGAGTTCTGATCTTCCAGGCAGGTTTGGCGAAAAAGGTATTGCTGGCAGACACCTTTGCTGTGGCGGCTGACGCTGGCTTTGCGGCCGGTTCGCTCACAACCCTGGAAGCCTGGGTCGCTGCCCTCAGCTACACCTTTCAGATCTACTTTGATTTTTCAGGCTACTCCGACATGGCGATCGGTCTAGGACTGATGATTGGCTTCCAGTTCCCCGTCAACTTCGACCGACCGTACATATCCCAAAGCATCGGTGAGTTTTGGCGCCGTTGGCACATCTCGCTGTCATCGTTTTTACGCGATTACCTGTATGTTCCCCTGGGAGGCAACAGGAAGGGTTCCCTGCGAACCTACGTGAACTTGGCGCTGACCATGCTGCTCGGAGGTCTGTGGCATGGGGCGGCTTGGACTTTCGTGGCTTGGGGAGCCTATCAAGGATTCTGGCTGATCCTGGAACGGTTGTCGGGCAACCGAACCCTATTGGGCAACCTCCCAAGGCCCATCAAGAACGCCGTAACCTTCATACTCATTGTGTTCGGTTGGGTTTTGTTCCGGGCGGATTCCATGGGAGCGGCCGCTCGGATGATGGGCAGCATGATTGGTTTCGGCGGTGAAACCGCGGCGGGGCTCCTCCTCGAATGGACCTTGCTCCAATCCATCGCCTTTGTGGCTGCGCCCCTGATCGTTTGGAGGTTCCGCACCACCCAGGCCCATGCGGCGGCTCCCCGCCCCTGGTGGATCATTGTGGTCTTCGGCCTGTTCTTAGTTTCCTTGCTGCATCTGCACCGTGCCGCTGACGTTCCATTCCTCTACTTCCAGTTCTAATGGACAACCTCATTCAGACCCCCGGTGAGCTGTGTGATAGCGGCGCAGAAACCAGGGCCCCGATAAGCGCGGCCGCACGCCGCCTGAGCCTCGGTGCCTTGGTACTCAGTGCTTTGGTCGTTTTGAGCACAGGGCTTGTGGACGCACTTTACCCAAAGGAGGGGGCCAAACCGATTGGGCAGGAAGCGCGGGAGTTTGCCCGGGCCCAAAAGCAACGTGCGTTTTGGGATGGGTCCATGGCCAAGGGATTCGAACTCGACATCCGACTGCGCTCCAATGTACGGCAGTCCCTGGCACCCTATTGGTCAGCGCTTCTGCTGAAGAAGCTTGGTGTGGCGGCCCCCGGCGTGGTGGTTGGGAAAGACGGTTGGCTGTTCATGCGCAATCGGCTTCACCCCGAGCAGGCCACCCGCAATGTGGCCGTCGAATACACGAGCGTGTCCTTGGCCGCCATCGATCGCAGACTGAACCTGCTTGGCTCCGAATTCATCGTCATGCCGATCCCCCGAAAAGTGGTCGTATGCGCCTCCATGCTGCCCGACGGCATGGATCCGGATCCTGGCTTTGAAAAGGATCTGATAAGGAGTCTCCGAAACCGAGGCTTGCTGACCATCGATGTGGAAGAAACCTGGAAGGGCCTACCGCCCGAGGGAATGTACCTGCCCCAGGATTCCCATTGGGCAAACCCTGGTATCAAACTCCTCGCCCAGGAACTGGCGGAGTTGCGTCCCGAACTGGTGGCCCACGAAGTGCAGGCGAAGCTCATGGAGTACCCGACCCCGGCACCAGCAGGATTGCTCGACCTCACTTCGATTCCGCGGGGCCACCCGATCCAAGGCTGGCTAGCGGGACCGGGTTCCGCCTGGCTGTACCTGGATCCCCATTCGGTCACCGAGGCCATAAATGACCGCTCCAATGAATTCCGCGTGGCCGCTGTGGGCTCCAGTTTCACCCGGGAATTCGCCTTCGCTGAGATTCTGACCGTGGAGTTTGGAAGACTCGTCTATCCCGGTGGCCTAAGCGGAACACCCTTTGCGGGTTCCCTGGCCAAGTTTTCAAGGGGCTTTTCAACTCGACCCCTTCCAAGTGTTGTGTTCTATGAATTCCCTGCACATCAATCGATGCAATTGGGAATGAATGGCGAATCGACCAAGCGAAGCCTCGGCTCTTTCTTTGCTTCCAGTTCGAGAGCGGCATCGGTCCCAGTCCCCACCGAATTCTTCCCACCTCAACCGCCGCTCAAAAAAGTCGGATCCAACATGCAGATGAAATTTGGCCCTGGCCATCTGCTTTCCACGGGAGACGGCGTCCTGCAGTTGCGCATCCAAGCCACGGGTGCGGTAAAAAGTCGCTGGAGTCTGCAAGCTTCAGGCCCCGCAATGACTTGGACCCAAAACTCAGAGTCGGATGAGTTCACCTTTCCTATCCTCCAGCTGGAGGGCGTACGGTCACCGGTCTGGCTTGCAGGAAGCTTTGGGAAAGCCGCACAAGTGGAAGTTCAAGTTGTGACGGATGCGGATCTTGCCCGGGCCGAAGTCCTCCCCATGGAAGCCGCTGAGCCTTCCCTATTCCGATCCGCAAACTCCACCAATATGCCAAGCCGTAATGCGGCCCTTGTCATTCGGTGGCAGGGTCAACCCAGATCTGTCCGGTGCTCTATCAACGGCATCGACCAAGATGGAGACAAGAAATCGGTCCATGTCGTTTTCGACAAGCCCCGGGCCCGCATCGCATTGCTCTCCCTCTCTCCATTTGGCACAGGTTCGGTGGAATCGATTGACCTGGAGGGCGACATGGAGACACCCATCGTCTCCATCGCACCCCAACTATCCAACCGGTAGTCCTGCGGCCGCCGCCTTGAGAGGATGGAGATGCCCTATCAAACCTACCGCTCGCGTAACATTGGGCACCCGTCCCAAACACCTTGCACACCCGGGTGATCCTGCACGTTCCCAAGGCAACCCGTACAATGGGCCACCACACCGGCTCGCCCCTTGCCCGGCAGTGACACCGCGATCGACCAAGGGTTCTTTTTTTCCAACCGCGGCCACTGAGGCTCAACCAGTACAGATGAAGAATTACCACAACGACCCCGGGGCGCTGAACATCCCGTGGGTATTCTCACCCTTCTTCGACAAGACCATTGAGTCCATGTCATTGACGGCGGAGGAACAAGCGTTTGCCCGTAAGTTTCGTAAGGACGGGTACGCCATCATCGACACCCCCCTGGCCGACACCGCCACCACCGACCGGGCCATCGCGGACCTCGAGGGTCGCTACGACACCCCCGCAACGGGTCACACGGAGTTGACCTGCAGGTTGGACGCTTGGCGTTGGTCGGAGGCGGTGACACAAATCGCATGCGCCCCCCAAGTCTCCGACCTCCTGGGAAAATTGTACGGCAGAAGGGCCTTCCCCTTTCAAACCCTGAGCTTCGAGTACGGAAGCAGGCAATATCCGCACAGCGACACGATCCACTTCCACAGCATCCCCCACCACTTCATGGTAGGGGTTTGGGTTGCACTCGAGGACATCGACCCGGACTCCGGTCCGCTCCGAGTCTACCCCGGGAGTCATCTACTGCCCGTCCTCGACATGTTCGACCTCAAACTGGAAGCCGGTTGGGAGGACTACAACAAGTACGAAGCCGCCATCGCTGCGATCGTGGAAGCCCAGGGCATAGAACCCCGCGAAATCACCCTGAAGCGCGGCCAAGCCGTCATCTGGGCTGCCAACCTGGTCCATGGGGGCGCCTCGATCCACAACGAAAAGCTCACTCGCTACAGTCAGGTGACCCACTATTACTTCGACGACTGCCTGTACTACCAGGCCGCACCCTCGAACCCGTTCGTGGGCCGGCTGACCCTAAAGAAGGTGGAGGAGATCGGAACCGACCGCATCGCCCCCAACCTCTATCGTGGTCGCCCGATCGAGGAATGGGTCGACACTTCGGAAGTGATCAGCAAGCCACACCCTTCCTCTTAAGTTTCAGCGAGCTAGCCCCCCAAGTCGTTCCGACGGGTACGGGCCGGAGGGGTGGGTCTAGTTCCGATAGGACTGGATCGGAGCCGGGATTCGGCCACGACGGTTGTAGAGCACGTCGCAGTGGAATTTGCCCGGGTCCTGCACGATCGCAGTGCCGAGTAGGCCGCCCCATTCCACGGTTTCGCCGGGGCCCTTTCCGGGTACAGGGATGATGCGCACGGCGGTGGTTTTGTTGTTCACCATGCCGATGGCCATTTCGTCGGCAATGATGCCCATGAGGGTCGACACCGGGGTATCCCCGGGAACGGCCACCATGTCCAGGCCCACAGAGCAGACCGTGGTCATAGCTTCGAGCTTGGCCAGGGACAGGGCGCCCACGCGCACGGCGTCGATCATGCCCTCGTCCTCGGAGACCGGGATGAAAGCGCCGGACAAACCGCCCACGCTGGAGGAGCCCATGGCCCCCCCCTTTTTGACCGCATCGGTGAGCAGGGCCAGGGCTGCGGTGGTCCCCGGAGCGCCGGTGCGCTCCACCCCTACCAACTCGAGAATGTCGGAGACCGAGTCTCCAATGGCGGGCGTGGGAGCCAGAGAAACGTCCACGATGCCGAAACTGGTGCCCAGGCGCCGGGCGGCTTCGCGGCCCACCAATTCCCCCACGCGGGTGATCTTGAATGCGGTGCGCTTGACCACTTCGGAAACCGCGAGCAAGTCCGCGCCAGGCCCGAGCCGCTCCAGCGCGGAGCGCACGACCCCCGGCCCACTGATGCCCACACTGAGCACGGTTTCCGCTTCGCCGATGCCGATATGGGCGCCGGCCACAAAGGGGTTGTCCTCCACGGGATTCGTGAAGCACACGAGTTTGGCACAACCCAATCCACCGGTATCCGCCGTCAATCGCGCGGATTCCTTGACCACCTCGGCGAAGCGGGCGGTGGCGTCCATGTTCACTCCTGCCCGGGTGGTACCCAGGGAAACCGAACTGCACACGTGATCCGTTTCGGCCAGGGCGCGCGGGATGGAATCGAACAGCGCATCGTCGGCGCTGGTGAATCCCTTGTGCACATAGGCGCTGAATCCACCGATGAAGTCCACTCCGACCTCTTTCGCAGCGGCGTCCAGGGCGCGGGCCAGGGGCACAAGATCCTTAGAACCGCAGGCGGCCGCGACCAACGAAATCGGCGTTACCGCGATGCGCTTGTTGACGATCGGAACCCCGTAGTCGGCGGCGATGGACTCGGCCACCTCCACCAGGTTCTTGGCCTGGTGCACAATCTTGGCGTAGATCTTCTCCGCCGTGCTCTCCAGATCCGGATCGGCACAATCCAGCAGGTTGATACCAAGGGTGGTCGTGCGAATGTCGAGCGTCTCCAGCTCAAGCATACGCACGGTTTCCAGAATTTCGCTGTCAGTAAAAACCATTGGGAATGGATTGGGGTTAGGTGTCTGGCTCACTGTCGCTCATTTCCGACAGCTCGGTGCCCGATCTAGAGAAGCCCTACGCGTGACTTTTCTCCCAAG